>CAYZDB010000260.1:0-4628 GCA_964476985.1 uncultured Acidobacteriota bacterium
GACCGTCCCGATCACCCGCGCCCCGAGGCGCTTCAGCCACTGGCAGGCGATCAGGCCGACGCCGCCGGCCGCCGCGTGGAACAGCACGGTCTCCCCCGCCCGCACCGGGTAGGTGCGACGCACGAGGTACTCGACGGTCATCCCCTTGAGCAGCGCGGCGGCCGCGGTGCCGTCGTCGATCGCGGCCGGCAGCGGCACCAGCCGCGACGCCGGCACGACGCGGCGCTCGGCGTAGGAGCCGGGCGCGACGCCGGCGTACGCCACGCGCGCGCCGGGCTCGACCTCCGTCACGCCGGGGCCGACCGCCTCCACCACCCCCGCGGCCTCGCTGCCGAGCCCGTGCGGCAGCGACGGCAGCGGGTAGAGCCCGGAGCGGTGGTAGGTGTCGATGAAGTTGACGCCGATCGCGGTGTGGCGGATCAGCGCCTCGCCGGGGCCGGGTGCCGGGACCGCGACCTCCTCCCAGCGCAGGACCTCGGGGCCGCCGTACCCGTGGATCCGGATCGCGTGACTCATCGGGACTCCTCGCGGGCGGCCCGCGCGCGCGGGCGCCGGCCGAGCCAGGCGGCCAGGCCGATCCAGGCCGCGCCGAGCGGCAGGAAGACCGCCGCGAGCGCGCCGGCGCCGGCGCCCAGCGAGGACAGCGCCCGGTCGGCCCAGGCGCCGATCACGTCGCCGCCGCGGTAGACGAAGGTGTCGATCAGGCTCTTCGCGGTGTACTTCTCGTCCCGCGTGACGACGGTGAAGAGCACCTCGCGCGCCGGGCGCACCAGCGCGAACTCGGCGGCGCGGCGCAGCACCTGCACGCCGACGAGGACCGGGACCGCCGGGACCAGGGCCAGCAGCAGGTAGCCCCCCGTGCTCAGGAGCGGCATCACCGCGAGGCTCGCGCCGACGCCGATCCAGCCGATGATCCGCCCGGTGAGGAAGAGCTGGACCGTCAGCGCGATCAGGTTGACCGCCAGGTCGACGCGGGCGAAGAACGCGACGCGCGAGGCCGAGTCGGCGAACGCGGCGCGCGTGATCCGCGCCTGCTCGAAGTACAGGAAGGTCGAGCTGACGGCGTAGAGCATCAGGAAGACGCAGATCCCGGCCAGGTAGGGCGAGCGCGCGATCAGCCGGAACCCCTCGAGCCAGGCCCGCGGCCCCGTCAGAGCGTCCTCGCCGGGGGGGGCGGGCGCGCTGCGCGGTGCGGCGATCCGCGAGAGCCGCCGGACCGCGAGCACCGCCCCCTCGAGCAGCAGCGCGGCCAGCAGCAGCAGTTGCGTCGCCCCGACGGCATGTGCCAGTCCCGCGGTCAGGGCGCCTCCGGCGATCGCGCCGACGGTCCCCCCCACGCCGACCAGCCCGAACAGGCGCCGGCCCTGGGCGCTGCTCCAGATGTCGGCCATGAAGCCCCAGAACACGGAGACCGCGAACAGGTTGAAGATGCTGACCCAGACGAAGAAGACGCGTGCGACCGGCAGCGCCGCGTCGGGAGGCGCGGCCCGCAGCAGCAGGTAGAACGCGAGCAGCGTGGCGGCCAGCACGTGGTAGACGACCGGGACGAAGACCCGCCGCGGAAAGCGCCGGACGAGCGCTCCGAACAGCGGGTTGAGCGCGACCGTGCCGGCCAGCGTGCCGACGAACAGCCAGCTCAGCGCGTCGTCGGTGCCGCGCAGCCCCATCTCGTCGCGCAGCGGTCGGATCACGTAGTACGACGAGAGCAGCAGGAAGAAGTAGGCGCAGGACCAGGCGAGGGCCCGCCCCTCGCCCGGCTCCACCCGGACCAGTTCGCGCCAGCGCCCGGGACCGCTCACTTCGCCGGGCCCGCCCCCGGCTTCGCCTTGGCGGCCTCGGCCCGCCACGCCGCCAGCACCTCGCGCTCGCGCTCGGCGCCCAGCCCGGCGCGCATCTTCGCGCGGCGCTCCTCGGGCAAGGTCTTCCACCAGGCGAGCGTGTCGCGCACGGTGTCGTCGACGGGACGGAAGGTCAGCCCGGCAGCGGTGGCGCGGGCGATGCTGACCCGCGCGAAGCCGGCCATGTCGTCGATCGGCGGGACCCAGACCGGCATGTCGGCCCACGGCGAGACCTGCTGCGCTTCCAGGAAGGAAGCCGGCACCCAGGTAAAGCTCGCGTCGCTGCCCGATACCCGCTTGCAGCTCGCGAGCAGCTCGCCGATCGGCATCGGCTCCTTCGGGCCGGTGGCGTTGAAGACGCCGGTCCGGCGGGACTCGAGCAGCTGCACGATGAACAGCCCCAGGTCGCGCGCGTCGATGAACTGCGTCGGGTCCTGGGGCGTGCCCGGGGCCAGGACCTCGCCCCCCTTCGCGACCCGGACCGGCCAGTAGGTGAAGCGGTCCGTGGGGTCGTCGGGGCCGACGATCAGGCCGGGACGGACGATCGTCGCCTTCCCCGGCATCGCCTTCTCGACGGCCTGCTCGCAGAGCGCCTTGAGCGGCCCGTAGGTCTCGCCGTCGATCTTCTCGACTGCGGGATCCGGCAGCGTCCCGACCGCGGCCGTCTCGTCCGCGCCCGGCTTGCTGTTGTCGGAGTAGACCGAGATCGTCGAGACGAAGAGGTACTGCCGGGCGCCGGGGGCGAGCATCCCGGCGGAGGCCGCGACGTGCCGCGGCACGTAGCCCGAAGTGTCGACGACGGCGTCCCAGCGCCGCCCCTCGAGCGCCTTCAGGCCGTCGCCCTTGGCCGGGTCGCGGTCGCCCTGCAGCTTCTCGAGGTCGGGAAAGAGCCCCGGGTTGGTCTTGCCGCGGTTGAAGAGCGTGACGGTCCAGCCGCGGGCCCGGGCGGCCTCGACGACGTCTGGCCCGAGGAACCCCGTGCCGCCCAGGATCAGCAGCGTCTTGCCGCCGCCGGCCGCCGCGGGCGGCGTGTCGGCCGCGAAGAGCGCCGGGATCGAGCCCGGCAGCGCCACCGCCGGCGCGGCGAGCGCCAGCCCCTTGAGCACCGTCCGCCGGGTTGCCGTCCGTCTGGTCGTCATCGTCGTCTCTCTCCTTGGCCTGGGACGGGCATCGTATCCGGGAGCGGAACCCGCGCCGCGGCCGCTCAACCCGCCCGCGCGACCGCCAGCGCCGTTCAGCCGGGGCCGTTCGCTGGCAGCCCCCCGCCCGGGAGGGGCCGCGCCGGCAGCGTGGCGAGGTAGCTCGCGAAGTTCTCGTTCCAGAGCGCGGCCGGCCGGGCCGCGCGCAGGTCGTTCAGCGCCTCGGGGCCGGAGCGCCCGAGGTAGGTCAGCGCCAGCCCGGCGACCAGGCAGGAGCGGTTGTAGCCCGCGCGGCAGTGCACCAGCACCCGCTCGAAGCGGCAGAGCGTCGCCACGAGCTGGGCCACCGCGTGGAGCTTGCCCAGGTTCGGCAGGTCCTCGTCGGCGATCGGGTAGTAGACGTAGAGGAAGTGGTCGGCGGCGGTCGGGACGTGGTGGTCGATCGCGCCGTCCATGTCGACGATCACGCTCACCGCGCGGGCGTGGATCGCCTCCCAGTCGTCGATGTCCGACGAGACGAAGAGCGTGCCCTGCTCGTTGACCTGGAAGATCTCCATGCGGCCAGCCTCCGGGGCGCGGGCGGAGAGGCTAGCACGCCCTCGCTGCGCTACGGCGCGGGCGCGAACTTGCGCTCCAGCGCCGCCAGCACGACCCCCGTCGCCGCCTCGACCGGGAGCGTCCCCAGGTTGATCACGACGTCGTAGCCCAGGGGGTCGTCGACGTCGTGCCCGAACGACTGGCGGATGAACGCGCGCTGCTCGGCGTCGAGTTCGCGCACCTGGCGCGTCGCTTCGTCGCGCCGGATCCCGAGCCGATCCGCGACCGCGCCGACCCGCTGCTCGAAGGGGGCGACGATCCGCAGCCGCAGGCCGCAGCGCGGGTCGAGGAACCAGTTCGCCCCGCGGCCGACGACGACGACGTTCCCCTCGCGGACCAGCCCGCGGATCGTGCCGACCATCTCCTCGAGGAAGCGCGTCTGGCCCGGATCTCCCGGGACGATCAGGTAGGAGAGGTAGTCGTCCAGCGGTCCGGAGGCGTGCTCGTCGTGGGCGGCGACGAGCGGTTCCGAGCGGTGCATCGCGCGCGCGATCTCGCCGACCAGTTCGCGATCCATGACGCGCCAGCCCAGCCGCTCGCCGATCGCCAGCGCGAGGAGCGATCCGCCCGATCCCGTCTGCCGCGAGATCGAGACCCAGTGGTGCTCCCCCGTCTCGGCGCAGACCGGGCGCTCCTCGAGCAGGCCGCGCAGCAGGCTCCAGCGCGCCTGGTGCTCGACGAGGGCGTTGACGTTCTTCGCGGGGCACATCGCGCCTCCCTCCGGCACGAGGCCACACCGCAAGACCGGGAGTCCTGAGCGCGCCCCCGGATCGGGGCATGGCCCCGCGCGCGATCGACGAGACGAGTGTACCGCCAATCCGCCGATGCGGCGGTCCGGCGCGGTCAGGGCTCGCGCACGGCGACCGCGAAGAGGTGCCGCGTCGTCCCCTCGGGCGGGTCGCGGTCCACGAAGTAGCGGCCGGCGAGGTCCTCGAGCAGCAGCGGGTTCTCGACGGTCCGGCCGACGAGGGCGGCGTCCAGCAGCGGGATCGGCTCGCGCGAGCCCAGAACCGCGAAGAGCTCCACGCCGCCCGCGCCGGCCTGCCGGCGCCCG
>CAYZDB010000261.1:0-4514 GCA_964476985.1 uncultured Acidobacteriota bacterium
TAGGTCCGGCGGTGGCCGCGGATCTCGGCCTCGTCGCGCACGCCGCCCAGCGAGACGCGCACGAACTTGCGCCCGAGCGCGCGCGCGATCGACCGCCCCAGCGAGGTCTTGCCGACCCCCGGGGGGCCGACGAAGCAGAGGATCGGCCCCTTGTGCTCGGGCTTGAGCTTGCGCACCGCGAGGTACTCGACGATCCGCTCCTTGACCGGGTCGAGGCCGTAGTGGTCGGCGTCGAGCACGCGCTGCGCTTCCTTCAGGTCGATCGCGTCCTCGGTCGCGACGTCCCACGGCAGCTCGACCAGCCACTCCAGGTGGTGGCGGATCGTCGCGGTCTCGGCCGCGTCGGGGTGCATCCGCTCGAGCCGGCGCAGCTCGCGCTCGATCTCCTCGCGGACCGCCTCGGGCAGGGCGCGGTCCTTGATCTTCTCGCGGATCTCCTCGATCTCCTCCTCGGTCTCGGAACCCTCCCCCAGCTCGCTGCGGATCGCCTTCATCTGCTGGCGCAGGTAGTACTCGCGCTGGCTGCGGTCGATCTCGTCGCGGGCCAGGGAATCGATCTCGTGCTGCATCGAGAGCAGGTCGAGTTCGCGCTTGAGCTGCTGCGCGACCAGCCGCAGCCGCTCGATCGGGTCGGCCAGCTCGAGCACGCTCTGGGCGGCCGGGGCCTCGAGCTCGAGGTTGCTGGCCACCAGGTCGGCCAGCCGCCCGGGGTCCTCCAGGTTGGAGGCGATGACCTGGACCTCGGAGGGGAGGTTCTTGCCCAGGTTGACGCCGCGCTCGAGCGCCTTCTTGACCGTGCGCATCAGCGCCTCGCACTCGATCGAGTCCTCGTCCTCGCCCGGCACGCGGGCCGGCTCGAGCAGCGGCTCGACCTGGGCCACGAGGTACGGCACGCCGCCGTCGAGCGCCTTGACTCGCGCCCGGCAGACCCCCTGGACCAGCACGCGGATCCGCTCGTCCGGCAGCTTGAGCATGCGCATGATCACGGCGACCGTGCCGACCTGGTACAGGTCGTCGACCCCGGGGCTGTCCTCGTCGCGATCGCGCTGCGTCAGGAGCAGCACCATCCGGTTGTCGGCCAGCGCCTTGTCGACCGCGCGGATCGAGGAGCGCCGGGCGATCGACAGCGGGGCGATGATGAACGGGTAGACGACCATGTCGCGCAGCGGCAACACGGGCAGCTGGCCCGGGATCCGGACCGGCTCCTTGGACTGATCGGCGGCCATCGTCGGGACTCCCCCTCCGCGCGGCTAGGCGGTCTGGACCGCGATCCGGCGGGCCTGCCCGCGGCGGTTCGGCACCTTGGGCATCTCGATCCGCAGCAGCCCCTGGGTCAGCGTGGCGCGGGCCTCGTGCGTGTTGACCGCCGTAGCCAGCGGGACCGCGACCAGGAACCGCCCGTACTCGCGCTCGTCGTGCAGGATCTCGAGTCCGCTCCCGGCCCGCGCGTCGGGCGGGCGGCGCTCGCCGGTGAGCACGAGGTTCCCCCCTTCCGCCACGACCTCGACCGAGGCCGGATCGACCCCCGGCACCTCGGCCTCGATCACGAGGTGCGAGGGCGACTCCATCATGTCGACGGCCGGCGTCCAGGTCCCCTCCTCCGTCCCGCCGTCGCGGAGCCGGAGCAGCGTCTCGAACAGCCGGTTGATCTCGCTCTGGATCCGCGCCACCTCGAGCTGGGCGCCCTTCCCCTTGCCGATCATCGCCCCTCCCTCTTCCTTGCCGCGCCCGGCCCGACCAGGCTGCGCAACTCGTCGAGGAACTCCTCGACGTCCTCGAACCGGCGGTAGACCGAGGCGAACCGCACGTACGCGACCTTGTCGAGCTCGCGCAACCGGTCCATCACGCGCCGGCCGATCGCCTCGGTCGGCATCTCGCGGTCGGGCGCCTCGGCGACCATCGCCGAGATCTCGTCCACCAGCTCCTCCAGCGCCCGCGGGCTGACCGGCCGCTTGCTGCAGGACTTGAGCAGCCCGTCCATCAGCTTGCGCCGGTCGAACAGCTCGCGGCGACCGTCCTTCTTGACCACCATCGCCGGAGCCTCCTCGATCCGCTCGTAGGAGGTGAAGCGGCGGTGACAGGCCAGGCACTCGCGGCGGCGGCGGATGACGTCCCCGCCCTGCCCCTCGCGCGAGTCGATCACGCGGTCGTTGACCTCTCCGCAGTACGGGCACTTCATGGCGCGGCCTCCGTGACCGGGCCCGCGGCGTCGCCCCGGCGCAGCGCGCCGCGCGCGACGTACACCGCGCCGCCGGCCAGCACCGGCAGCCAGGTCATGGCGTGGACCAGCAGCGCCGCGCCGAGCGCGGCGTCGGCCGGCACGCCGAAGATCTGCGTCAGCCCGATCTTCATCGCGAAGTGGAAGGTCCCGGTCCCGCCCGGCGTCGGGATCCCGATCCCGACGGCCAGGATCGGGATCAGGATCATCGCGCCGAGCAGCGGGATCTCGACCCCCGCGGCCCGGATCCCGAGCCAGTTGCCGACCGCGATCACGCCCCAGATCGCCGCCGTCTCGGCCACCAGCCGCGCCACGCCGCCGGGCGTGGCGAAGGCGGAGAGGCCGGGGAGCAGGCTCGCGATCAGCCCGAGGACCTTGCGGACCACGGGCGATCCGCTGCGCGCCGACGCCTCGTCGATCCGGCGCGTCACGGCCTCGCGGTGACGCGCGGCGAGGACCGCGACCGCGAGCCCCGCCACCGCGAAGGCGAACAGCCCCACGCCCCAGGCCCGCAGCGTCGCCAGCAGCGCCGGGTCGGCGCCGGTGCCGATCGCCGTCAGGCGCGCGGGCAGGACCAGCGCCAGCCCGCCGCAGCCCAGGATCCCGAGCACGTCGAGCACGATCCGCTCGACGCCGACGGTCGCGATCGCGGGGGCGAGCGGCGTGCCGGTGCGCCGCGACAGCAGGATCGGGCGCAGCACCTCGCCGACCCGTCCGGGAAGCAGCGACGCCATGTATCCGACCACCACCGCGGACATCAGCGCGTCGAACGGCAGCCGCGGCCGCACCGGGTCGAGCAGCGTCCGCCAGCGCAGCGAGCGCAGCGCGAGGTGGACCAGCACCGACGCCATCGACAGCCCGACCAGCGTCCAGGACGCCCCGCGCAGGTGCGCCGCGAGTTGCTCGAGGCGGACGCCGCGGAAGGCCAGCCACAGGAAGAACGCGGCGAGCAGCGGCCCGGACACCCAGGTGAGGAGCTTGCGCAGCACGGGGACTCCGGCGGCCTGGTCCCGGCCGTTCGGCGCCGTCCGGACCGCGTCGCGGGGACGATAGTGGGCGGCCCGGGAAAGGTCAATCTCGGGACCGATCCGGCCGATCGGACGCCCCGGTCAGCCGATCGGCAGGTCGATTCGCGGGATCCGATTCGGCTCAGCGAGGATCCGGCGGCGAAGGGGGCGATCCGCCGGCGCGGACCCGAACGGTGCGGCCGCGGCCCACGATGACCTGGCCGGGAGCGCCCCCGCGGGGGCGGCGGAGGTGCTTGCGGAGGGCCACCGTGACGTCGACCGCCTCCCCCCGGGGGACGCCGCTCAGCGTCGCGGCCAGCCCGGCCGCGAACAGGACGTCGGCCTCGGGAACCGGCCGCCCCCCGGTCCGGATCACGACGTGCGCCCCGGGCCGGCCCATGACGTGGAACCACAGGTCGTCCGGGGCCGCGGTGCGGAAGGTCAGCGCGTCGTTCTGCCGCGCGGAGCGGCCGGCGAGCACGACGAACCCCGAGGGCGAACGCTGAAGACGCGCACCGCCCCCCTCCGTGCCGGGTCCGCGCCCGGCCGCGGCGACCGCCTCCAGCCCGCGCCCGGCCGCGATCCCGAGCCGCTGCAGCGCCGCTTCGAGCGCCTCGACCTCCGGCTCGAGGTCGGCCGCCGCGGCTCCTGCGAGCAGTTGCTCGAGCGCCGCACCGCGCTCGACCAGCTGGGCGCGCCGGGCCGTGCGCGCGACCCGGCCACGCTCCTCGCGGCGGGCCCGGGCGTAGAGCCGCGCGGCGGTCTCGTGCGGCGCCGCCCCCGGCGGCTCCCGCGGGATCTCGAGCGTGCGCGCCGGGTCCCACGGGTCCGCCACCTGCCACGCCCCGGACGGGAGCGCGCGCGCGCCGGGGCCGGCCGCCAGCAGTGCGTCGGCCAGGCGGCGGAGCTCCTCGGCCGGCCGGGCCGCGGCCTCGTCGCGGGCGATCGCGGCCAGCGCCCGGCGGGCCCGCTCCAGCTCGCGGCGCGCGAGCCGCTCCGCGGCGTCGCGGCGCGATCCCAGTTCCTCCCCCGCCAGCGCGGCGCGGTACCAGGCCGCGACGGCGTCCGAAAGAGTGGCAAATACGAGCTCCCCGGCGGTGCCTGGAACGACGACCAGCTCGACCCGCAGCGTGTCGCGCCACGCGACGCGCGGGGGATCGTCGGCGTGCCCGAGGCCGGAGACCGCGGCCGGTCCGTCGCGCCCCTCGAGGCGCGCTGCGATCCCGTCGAGCGCATTGGCCGGATCGGCCGCGCGCCGGGCGCGCTCGACCAGCCGCGCCGCGGCCCGC
>CAYZDB010000262.1:0-4509 GCA_964476985.1 uncultured Acidobacteriota bacterium
GCTACGCGCAGGCCGAGGTCCAGGCCCGGGTCGCGCGGCAGAACGAGGAAGAGGTCGCCGAGCGCTTCGCCAGCGGCCTGGCGACCGCGCTCGAGCAGGCCGACGCCAACGTCTCGCTGTTCGAGGCCGAGGCCAACCTGGCGCGCCAGGGGTTTGCGCGATGGCTGGCCGAGCAGGCGCTGCAGCGCGCGCTCGGCGCGTGGCCGCTGGGGCGGGACGACTGGGCGGCCCGGGAGAACGCGGAATGACGCTGAGCAGGGCGGGACGGGGCGGAATCGCGCTGGCGCTCGCCGCCGCCGCGGCCGTGCTGGGCGGGTGCGGGAAAGGGGGCGGCGGCGCGCCCCCCGCGACGGGTGGTGCCGCCGCCGGCGGGGCGCCGGCGATCGTTTTCCCCGTCGAGGTGGCGCCCGTCGCCGTGCAACCGGTCGAGTACCGCGTCGCGGCCGTCGGCTCGGTCGAGGCCTTCGAGACGGTGCAGGTCACCGCGCGCGTCGCCGGGGTGGTGGACAAGGTCGAGTTCGCGGAGGGGATCACCGTCGCGACCGGGCAGAAGCTCGCCGAGATCGAACCCGATCGCTACCGCGTGCAGGTCGACTCGGCCCGGGCGACCTTGGCCCGAGCCGAGGCCAGCCTGGCCGACGCGCAGGCCGGGCTGCGGCGGCGCGAGCAGGTCAACGCGCGGACCCCGGGGCTGGTCAAGGAGGAGGACCTCGAGACCTTCCGGACCCGCGTGCGCGTCGCGGAGGCCGACGTGGCGCAGGCCCGCTCCGCGCTGGACCTGGCGCTGCTGAACCAGCGCGACGCGATCGTGCGGGCGCCGACCTCCGGCACGATTGAGACGCGGCGCGTGGAGACCGGCCAGTACGTGCAGCCGGGGAGCGTGATCGCGACCCTGCTGCGGCGCGAGCCGCTGCTGCTGCGCTTCACGGTCGCCGAGTCGGACGCCTCGAGCCTGCGCGACGGGATGCAGGCGCAGTTCACCGTGCAGGACTCGCCGCGGACCTTCCGCGCCACGATCACGCTGGTCGGCGGCGCGGCCGAGGAGTCCTCGCGGATGGTCGCCGTGACGGCGCGGATCGACGATCCGGAGCGCGGCCAGCTGCGGCCGGGCCAGTTCGCCGAGGTCTCGGTCCCGGTCGGGCGCGCCGACCGCCCGGTCGTGCCGGAGACGGCGATCCGGCCGAGCGAGCGCGGCTTCCTGGCCTACGTCGTCGAGGCGGACACGGCCCGGGTGCGGGTCCTGAAGCTCGGGATGCGCACCGCCGACGGGCGGGTCGAAGTGCGGGAGGGGCTGGCCCCGGGCGAGACGCTCGTCGTGCGCGGCGCCGAGGCGCTGCGCGACGGGGCCGCCGTGCGGGCCGCCGGGGGACAGGCCCCGTGAAGCTGACCGAGGCCAGCATCGAACGCCCCGTCCTGGCCTGGATGATCATGGCCGCGCTGGTCGTCTTCGGCACGGTCGCGCTCAACAAGATCGGGATCAGCCAGTTCCCGGACGTCGATTTCCCGACGATCTCCGTCTCGGCCGAGTTCGAGGGCGCGGCGCCCGAGATCATGGAGAACGACGTCGTCGAGCCGCTCGAGGAGGAGCTGATCCAGATCGAGGGGATCCGCTCGCTGACCTCGGTGGCGCGCCAGGGGAGCGCCTCGGTCACGGTCGAGCTGGACCTGGCGCGCGACGTCGACCTCGCGCTGCAGGACGTGCAGGCCAAGGTCTACCAGGCCCGCAACGACCTGCCGCGCGACATGGAGCCGCCGACGATCTCCAAGAGCAACCCCGAGGACAACCCGATCATGTGGCTCGGGCTCTCGGGGCCGTTCCCGCAGCAGGTGCTGGCCGACTACGTCCGCTACCGGATCAAGGAGCGGCTGCAGACGATCCCCGGCGTCGGCGAGATCGTGATGGGGGGGTACCTCGAGCGGAACGTCCGGATCTGGATCGACGCCTCGGCGCTCGACCAGCGCGGGCTGGTCGTGGGGGACGTGCTGCGGGCGCTGCAGCGCGGGCACCTCGAGCTGCCGGCCGGCCGGCTCGACACCGAGGGGCGCGAGATCAACGTCCGCGTGCTGGGCGAGGCGCTCGACCTGGCGAGCTTCCAGCGGATCGTGGTCGGCGGGAGCTCGGGACGGCCGGTCTACCTCGAGGACGTGGCGCTGGTCGAGGACGGCTTCGAGGACGTGCGGCGGCTGGCGCGGGTCGACGGCGCCCCGGCCCAGGGGATCGGGATCAAGAAGCAGCGCGGCTCCAACGCCGTCGCCGTGGCCAAGGCGGTGCACGCCGAGCTGGACCAGATCCGCAAGGGGCTGCCCGAGGGGATGGTCCTGGGGATCAACTTCGACTCGACGCGCTTCGTCGAGGAGGCGGTCTCCGAGATCCAGTTCGAGCTGGTGCTTTCGGTGGTCCTCACCGCGCTGGTCTGCTGGCTCTTCCTCGGCTCGATCGGCTCCACCCTGAACGTGATCCTGGCGATCCCGATGTCGCTGCTCGGCACGGTCGCCGTGATCTACTTCATGGGCTTCACGCTCAACACCTTCACCCTGCTCGGCCTGGCGCTCGCGGTCGGGATCGTCGTCGACGACGCGATCATGGTGATGGAGAACATCTACCGCCACGTCGAGATGGGGAAGGACCGGGTGCGCGCCGCGCGCGAGGGGACGGCGGAGATCGCCTTCGCCGCGCTGGCGGCGACGATCGCGGTCGTCGCGATCTTCTCCCCGGTGATCTTCATGCAGGGGATCATCGGCAAGTTCTTCCTGCAGTTCGGCGTCACGCTCTCGGTCGCGGTGATGTTCTCGTACCTCGAGGCGATCACGCTGACGCCGGCCCGCTCGGCGCAGATGCTCCAGGCCGGGCACGAGCGGACGGGGCTGGGCGGCTGGGTGGACCGGGCCTTCGACCGGCTGGCGATCGGCTACCGCTGGCTCCTGGCGCGGATCCTGTTCTACCCGGTCACGGCGCTCGTCGTCGCTGCCGCGTTGACCGTCCTGGCGGCCTGGGTCTTCACGGTGCTGCCGGCCGAGTTCGTGCCCTCGCAGGACCAGAGCCGGCTGATGGTCCGGCTGCAGACCGCGGTCGGGTCGGACCTCGAGGAGACCGACGCGCTGTTCCGCAAGGCCGAGGCGATCGTCAACGGCAGCCCGGTCGTCCGGCGCAGCTTCGTCGTCGTCGGCGGCTTCGGCGGCGCGGGCGTCAACGGCGGCGTGATCTTCGTCACGATGGTCCCGCCCGAGGACCGGCCGGTCACGCAGCAGCAGTTCCAGGCCCAGCTGCGGAAGGACCTCAACGCGATCCCCGGGCTCAAGGCGATCGTGCAGGACCTCTCGCAGCAGGGCTTCACCGCCCAGCGCGGCTTCCCGATCGAGTTCTCCGTCCGCGGGCCGGACTGGGAGCGGCTGGTCGAGATCGCCGGCCAGATGACGACCGACCTGCAGGCGACGGGGATGGTGGTCGACGTCGACACCGACTACCGGATCGGCGTCCCCGAGCTGCGGATCACGCCGAACCGCGCCCGTGCGGCCGACCTGGGCGTCCCGGTCGAGGACGTCGCGACCGGGATCAGCGCGCTGGTCGGCGGGGTGCGGGCCGGCAAGTACGAGACCGGGGGCCGCCGGATCGACATCCGGGCCCGCCTGCTGGCCAGCCAGCGCAGCAAGCCCGAGGACCTGGCGCGGATCAAGGTCCGGGCGCGCTCGGGCGAGCTGGTCCCGCTCTCCTCGCTGGTGACCTACGAGGAGGTCCCGGCGCTGCAGGCCGTGACCCGGCGCGACCGCGAGCGGGCGATCTCGGTCTTCGCCAACGTCGCCCCCGGCTTCGACCAGAAGACGGTGCTGGAGCAGGTCGAGAAACTGGGGGCCGGCCTGCCGACCGGCTACCGCGCGGTGCTCGGCGGCGCGTCGCAGGCCTTCCGCGAGTCGATGGGGAGCCTGATCTTCGCGCTGCTGCTGGGGATCGCGGTGGCCTACATGGTGCTTGGCGCGCAGTTCAACTCGTTCCTGCACCCGGTGACGGTGCTGACGATCCTGCCGCTGTCGGTCGCCGGCGCAGCCTACGCGCTCTGGCTCTCCGGCCGCAGCCTGAACATCTTCTCGATGATCGGGCTGCTGCTGCTGATGGGGATCGTCAAGAAGAACTCGATCATCCTGGTCGACTACGCCAACCAGGCCCGGGCGCGCGGCGCCGGGGCGCTCGAGGCGATGCTGATGGCGGGCCCCGTCCGCCTGAGGCCGATCCTGATGACGACGACCACCACCTTCATGGCGGCCCTGCCGCCCGCGCTTGGCCTGGGAGCGGGCGCCGAGATCCGTACCCCGATGGCGATTGCCGTGATCGGAGGACTCGTGCTGTCGACGACGCTCAGCCTGCTCGTGGTGCCGGCGTTCTACGTCGTGGCGGACCGCGCGCGCGGGCGGATCGCCGGCTGGTTCCGGCGCGGCAAGCGCGCGGCGGTCGCGGACGCGGCCGGCGCGTCGGGCGTCGTGCTGGCGCTGCTGCTGGGGGGGGCCGGCGCCGCC
>CAYZDB010000263.1:0-4484 GCA_964476985.1 uncultured Acidobacteriota bacterium
CGAAGCGGTGGTCGCGCACCGCGATGAAGAACAGCACGGCGTTGCGCTCCCGCGTCCGGGACAGGCCGAGGCGCGCGAAGGTCTCGGCGGCGTCGCGCAGGATCGCGCCGGTGCGGCTGCGACCGCACAGGTGGATCACGATCTCGCCCGACGAGCGCGCCTCGAAGCGCCGGATCTCCTCGGTCACGCGGCGCTCGTCGGCGGGGGACAGGAACGCGGCGGGGGTGGTGCGGGCCAGGCGCGCCCCGTGCGCCTGCATCCAGAACGCGACCCCGGCCAGCACCAGCGCCAGCGCAATGAAGACGGCCCCCAGGCCGAGCAGCAGCGGCTGCTCCTCCCAGGTCGTCGGGACCGTCTGCGACAGCATCCAGAGCGAGGCCAGGTCGGCCAGCCCCGCGACGACCAGCGCGAACGCGACCAGGAAGAGCAGGCGGCCCCCGCGGGCCAGCCGGCGGCCGCGCAGCACCGTCGCCAGCACGGTCGCGTCGATCACGGTGTCCTGCACGCTCACCATCCCCCCGAGGCGCCGCCGCCGCCGAAGCCGCCGCCACCGCTGAAACCACCGAAGCCGCCGCCGCCGCCTCCGCCGCCGCCGAAGCCGCCCCCGCTCCAGCCGCCGCCGCTCCCGCCGCTGGGCGGGAACCACCAGGGTCCGCCGCCGGTCCGCACCCGCCGCCCGCCGCGGTAGATCTCGCGCGAGTGCGCCGATCGCCGGGCGGCCATCGAGGCCAGGATCACCAGCACGATGAAGGCCAGCAGCAGGACGACCGCCGGGCGGATGTTCGGGCCGGAGCGGCGCTCGTCCGGGCCCAGCGGCGCGGTGTCGCCGCGCGCCGCCTTGCCGAGCCTGTCGAGCACGCCGACCAGGCCGTCGGCGTAGCGCCCCTTCCGGAAGGCCGGGCCGAGCACGTTGCGGATCAGCCGCGCCGCGATCGCGTCGGGAATCGCCCCCTCGAGGTCCGTCCCGACCTCGATCCGGACCTTCCGGTCCTTGGGGAAGATCGCGACGATCACGCCGTCGTCCTTGCCGCGCAGTCCCGGCTTCCAGGCCTCGCCGACCTTGCGCGCGTAGTCCTCGAGGATCTCCCCCTCGAGCGACGGCAGGATCACGATCCCGACCTGCAGCCCCTGCTGGGCGTTCAGCTCGCCCAGCTTGTTCTCGACCCGCTCGCGATCGGCGGGCGAGAGCAGGTTGGCGCCGTCGTGCAGGAAACGCGCCGGGGGCGGCGGGACCGGCAGCGCGAGCGCCGCCCCCGCCGCTGCCAGCAGCAGCGCGAACGCCAGGAGGCGGGCGCCTCGCGGCGCGCGGTGGAGCCGAGCGGTCAGAACTTCACCGCCGGCGCGGTGTCGGCACCCGGCTTCGACTGGAAGTACGGGCGCTGCGCGAAGCCGGTGAACGAGGCCACGATCGACGTCGGGAAGCTGCGGATCCGCGCGTTGTAGGCCTGGACCGTCTCGTTGAAGCGCTGGCGCGCCACCGTGATCCGGTTCTCGGTCCCTTCGAGCTGGGCCTGCAGGTCGAGGAAGTTCTGGTTGGCCTTCAGCTCCGGGTACTTCTCGACCGTGACCAGGAGGCGCGAGAGCGCGCTGGACAGCTCGCCCTGCGCCGCGTCCCACTTGGCGAACGCGGCCGGGTCCTTGAGCAGCTCGGGAGTCATCTGGATCGCGCCGGCCCGGGCCCGCGCCTCGGCGACCTGGGTGAAGGTGTCCTGCTCGAACGCGGCGGCCCCCTTGACCGTCTCGACCAGGTTGGGGATCAGGTCCATCCGGCGCTGGTAGTTGTTCTCGACCTGGCTCCAGGCGCCGTTGACCTGCTCGTCCAGCTGGACCAGCTGGTTGTAGTTCCGCGCGAACCACGAACCGATCAGCACGACCGGAACGATGATGATGGCCAGGATGATCAGGATCACGACGAGAGTGCGGCTCATGGCGGGCCTCCGGGCCCCCCTCGGGCGGGGGCCGACCGCCCATTCTGCCGGAACGGGGGGCCGAGCGAAACGCGGAGGGCGGACCCCCGGCCGAGCGGGTAGAATGCCGGCTCCCTTCCCCCGCCGTGCCGGCACCTCCAGGAGGCGTTTCCATGGGTCACGACCACGATCACAACCGCGTCTTTCACGGGCTGACGCCCGCCGAGCTGTGGCACCACTTCGGTCACATCACCGAGATCGCCCGCCCCTCCGGCAAGGAGGAGCGGATGGCGGAGTACGTCATCCAGCACGCGAAGTCGCTCGGGCTCGCCTGGGAGCGCGACGCGGTCGGCAACCTCGTGGTCCGCGTCCCGGCCTCGCCCGGCCGCGAGAAGGCCCCGACGATCGTGCTGCAGGGGCACCTCGACATGGTCTGCGAGAAGGACCCCGCCAGCCCCTACGACCCCGAGCAGGGCCGGATCCACGTCGTGAAGGACGGCGAGTGGCTGACCGCCGAGGGGACGACGCTGGGCGCCGACAACGGGATCGCGATCGCCACGATGCTGGCGTTGGCCGGCGACAAGGCGGTGAAGCACGGCCCGCTCGAGCTGCTGATGACGATCGACGAGGAGACCGGCATGACCGGCGCCTCCGGCCTCGACCCGAAGCTGCTGGCCGGCCGGATGATGATCAACCTCGACTCCGAGGACGAGGGGATCCTGTTCGTCGGCTGCGCCGGCGGGCGCGACGTCAAGCACACCTTCAAGGCGGCGCGCAGCGCGGCGCCCTCGGGCTGGGTCGCGCTGCAGGTCACCGTCGGCGGGCTCAAGGGCGGCCACTCCGGGCTGGAGATCAACAGCAACCGGCTCAACGCGATCCGCGCGCTGGCGCGGGCGCTGAACGCGGGCGGCCAGGGCGCCGCCTACCGGATCGCGGCGATCGACGGCGGGAACAAGCGCAACGCGATCCCGCGCGACGCGAAGGCGGTGGTCTTCGTCGAGGCCGCGCGCGAGGCCGCGTTCCGCGCCGGCGTCGAGGCCGCGCGGAAGGAGCTGGCCGATCACTACAAGGGGCTCGACGACGGCCTGAAGATCGCGGTCGGCGCGCCGGAGAACGCGGCCGCCGCGTCCGGCGGAGCCTTCGCCGAGGCCGACTCGCGCCGGCTGGTCGACCTGCTGCGCGCGACGCCGACCGGCGTCGTCGCGATGAGCATGGACATCAAGGGGCTGGTCGAGAGCTCGACCAACCTGGGCGTGATCACCACGACCGGCGACACGGTCGAGATCGCCAACCTGGCGCGCTCGTCCAACGCGCCGGCGCTGCAGGACATCGTCGACCAGCTGCTGGCGGTGGCGCGGCTGGCCGGCGTCGAGGCGACCGACCTGGGCGGGTACCCGGGCTGGAAGCCCGACATGTCTTCGCGCTCGCTGGCGGCGACCAAGCGCACCTTCGAGAAGCTCTACGGCAAGTCGCCCGAGATCACCGCGATCCACGCGGGGCTCGAGTGCGGCCTGATCGGCGACCGGGTGCCGGGGATGGACATGGTCTCGTTCGGGCCGGACATCCGCGGGGTGCACGCCCCCGGCGAGAAGGTCCACGCCGCCTCGGCGGGCCGGTTCTACGACCTCCTGGGCGCGGTGCTGGATGAGCTGTCGGCCTGACGGTCGATCGCGCCCGCGTTCGTCCGCCGCGGCCGGGGCCGGCCTCCTGCTGGCCGTCCTCGCCGCGGCGTGCAGCCTGTCCTGCGGCGGCGGGGGCGGCCCGGCCGGACCCGCCGCCAGCCCGATCGACTCGCTGCTGCTGATCACGCTCGACACGCTGCGGGCCGACCACGTCTCGAGCTACGGCCCCTCGCCGGTCGCCACCCCGCACCTGGACGCGCTGGCCGCCCGGGGCGCGCGCGTGGCACGCGCCTGGAGCACCGTCCCGCTGACGACGCCGGCCCACGCCTCGATCCTGACCGGGCTCTACCCGCCGTCCCACGGCGTGCGCAACAACGCCCGCTTCCGGCTGCCCGACGACGTCACGACGCTGGCCGAGCTGCTCGGCGCGCGCGGGCGGGCGACCGCGGCCTTCGTCTCGTCGTTCACGACCTCGCGGCTGTTCGGGCTGGGGCAGGGGTTCCAGCACTTCGACGACGACCTGGGGAACGACGAGACCGGGGCGCGGCGCAGCCAGCGCCCCGGGCCCGAGACGGCGACCCACGCCGCGGGCTGGCTGGCGGCGAACGCGAAGCAGCCGTTCTTCGCCTGGATCCACCTGTTCGACCCGCACACGCCCTACGCGCCGCCGCCGCCGTTCCGCGAGCGCCACCCGGGCGACCCCTACAGCGGGGAAGTCGCGCTGACCGACCACCTGGTCGGCGAGCTGGTGGCGGCGCTCGAGCGCTCGGGCGCGGCCGGGCGGACCGCGATCGTCGTGCTGGCCGACCACGGCGAGGGGCTCGGCACGCACGGCGAAGACGAGCACGGGCTGCTGCTCTACGAGGAGACGCTGGCGGTCCCGTTCTTCGTCGTCGCGCCGGGGAAGGTCCGGCCCGGGACCGTGATCCAGGATCCGTCGAGCGTGGTCGACGTC
>CAYZDB010000264.1:0-4467 GCA_964476985.1 uncultured Acidobacteriota bacterium
CTTGTTCTTCGCGCGGGCCAGTTCGTCGTCGATGATCTTGGCGAAGGCATCCAGCGGCTGCGCGCCGTTGACGAAGCGGCCGTTGACGAAGGCGGCCGGGGTCCCGGTCACGCCCAGCGCCTGGCCGGCCTTCATGTCGGCCGCGACCTCGGGCGCCCGCTGGCCGGAGTCGAGGCAGGCCTTGAACTTCGTCATGTCCAGCCCGAGCTCGGTCGCGTACTGGTCCAGGTTGGCCGGCGCCAGCGCGCGCTGGTTGGCGAACAGCTTGTCGTGGTACTCCCAGAACTTGCCCTGCTCGCCGGCGCAGCCCGCGGCCTCGGCGGCCTTCTGCGCGCTCTTGTGGAACGAGAGCGGGAAGTCGCGGAAGACGATCACGACCTGGTCGCCGTACTTGGTGCGGACCTGCGCCATCGTCTCCTCGACGCGGCTGCAGAACGGGCACTCGTAGTCCGAGAACATGACGATCTGGACCGGCGCATCCTTCGGCCCGCGCATCGGGTCGTCGTCCATCGGCACGACCGCGCGCGGCGGGTCGAGCATCGTGACGACCGCGGTCTGCTTGGCGAGGCCGTCGACCAGGTCCATGTACAGCTTCTGCTTTTCCTGCTGCTGGAGCTGCTGGATGATCCGCGGCTTGACCTGGTCGAGCGGCTGGCCCTGCACCAGGCGCGGGTTCTCGTTGTAGAACTTCTGGACCTGCTCGTCGGTCGGCATCGTGACCTTCTTCTCGACCCGCTCGTCGATCACCTGCTCGACGGTCTTGCCTTCCTTCTTGGCGAGGTCCTCGAGCAGCAGGTCGTCGACCATCTGGTCCAGGTACTGGGAGAGGATGTCGTACTCCTGCTGACGGACCTTGGCGAGCGCGCTCGCCGCTTCCTGGGTCAGCTGGGCGCGGGTGATGGTCTTGTCACCCACCTTGGCGACGACCTCGGAGGCCGGGTCGGCGGCCACGGCGAGGCCGACCGCGAGGGTGGCGGCCGCGAGGACGAGAACGAGCTGGCGGAAGGACTTCATGAACCGGGTCTCCTCTGGCGGCGGGGCCTTGCCCGGCGGGCGCTCACCCGGACCGCGACCCGGAAGGCTATCCGGGGTGGGGCGGGGCGGCAAATGGCGTGCCGCCCGGGGCGGCCCAAGGTGGGGAGGAGGCCGGCCCCGGACCATAATCGTCGTCCCCCCCGGAGGACCGACCCGCGATGCCCGCCCTCGACCCCGCCCCCGGCTTCGACCTGGCCCCCCACCCGCGGCTCCCCGCGCCGGCCGGGCCGGTCGTGCTGCTGATCATGGACGGCGTCGCGATCGGGCCGGGGGACGCCTTCGACGCGGTCACCGTGGCCCGCACCCCGACGCTCGACCGGCTGCGCCGCGAGGCGCTCTACCGCACGCTCAAGGCCCACGGGACGGCGGTCGGCCTCCCGTCCGACGCCGACATGGGGAACTCCGAGGTCGGCCACAACATCCTCGGGGCCGGCCGGGTCTTCGACCAGGGGGCCAAGCTGGTCGATCGCGCGTTGGAGACCGGGAGCGCCTGGCGCGGCGCCTGGCGCGACGCGGTCGCGCACCTGGCGCGGACCGGCGGGCGGCTGCACCTGATCGGGCTGCTCTCGGACGGCAACGTCCACTCGCACGAGAAGCACCTGCACGCGCTGCTGCGGCGCGCGGCGCAGGAGGGGGTCGCGCGGGCGTACGTCCACCCGCTGCTCGACGGGCGCGACGTGCCGGAGACCTCGGCGCTCGAGTACGTCGACCGGCTCGAGGCGGTGCTGGCCGAGCTGCGCGCCGGCGGGCGCGACTACCGGATCGCCTCCGGCGGCGGCCGGATGGTCACGACGATGGACCGCTACGAGGCCGACTGGTCGGTCGTCGAGCGCGGCTGGAAGGCGCACGTCCACGGCGAGGGGCGCGGCTTCCCCTCGGCGCGCGCGGCGATCGAGGCCTTCCGCGCCGAGCAGCCGGGGGTGATCGACCAGTTCCTGCCGCCGTTCGTCGTCGTCGGCGGCGACGGTGCGCCCGTCGCGCCGATCGGGGACGGCGACGCCGTGGTCTTCTTCAACTTCCGCGGCGACCGCGCGATCGAGATCAGCCGGGCCTTCGAGGAAGGGGAGAGCTTCGACAAGTTCGACCGCGGCCGCCGCCCCGACGTCTTCTACGCCGGAATGATGCTCTACGACGGCGACCTGGCGATCCCGTCGCGGTTCCTGGTCGACCCGCCCGAGGTCCAGAAGACGCTGGCCGAGTTCATGGCGCGCCACGGGATCGCGCAGTTCGCGGTGGCCGAAACGCAGAAGTACGGCCACGTGACCTACTTCTGGAACGGCAACCGCTCCGGGATGTTCGATCCGGAGCTGGAGGAGTACCTCGAGATCCCCTCCGACCGCGTGCCGTTCGAGCAGCGCCCCTGGATGAAGTCGGCCGAGACGGCCGACGCGGTGATCGCGGCGGTGCGGAGCGGGCGCTTCCGCTTCCTTCGCGCCAACTTCGCGGCCGGCGACATGGTCGGGCACACCGGCAGCCTCGAGGCCGCGATCCAGGCGGTCCAGGCCGTCGACCAGGCGATCGCGCGGATCCTGCCGGTGGTGCTGGCGGCGAAGGGCACGCTGGTCGTCACCGCCGACCACGGCAACTCCGACGACATGGCCGAGCGCGACAAGGCGGGCCGGCCGCAGCGCGGTCCCGACGGCCGCGTCCGCTCCCGCACCTCGCACACGCTGAACCCGGTGCCGTTCCTGGTGCTCGACGGCGCGGGGCGCGCGCTGGCGCTGGCCCCCGACCTGCCCGGCGCCGGGATCGCGCACGTCGCGGCGACGCTGCTGGCGCTGCTCGGGCTGGCGGCTCCCGCCGAGTTCGACGCCTCGCTGGTGGTGCCGGCATGAGCGCGGGCGGTCCGCACGACGACCGTGCCGGCGGCCGCGACTGGCTGGCCCCCGGTTTCATCGCGGCGATGCCGCAGCTGGACGACCCGAACTTCCGGCGCACCGTCGTGCTGCTGCTGCGCCACGACGAGGACGGCGCGCTGGGGCTGGTGATCAACCGCCCGGTGCCGCTCTCGGTCGGCGAACTGTGCCGTTCGCAGGAGATCACCTACCAGGGTCCCGCCGACCTGCCGGTCTTCGGCGGCGGGCCGGTCCAGGGCGAGAGCCACCTGCTGGTCCTGCACGGCGAGGAGCCGCTCCACCCGGGCGGCTCGGAGGACGAGGTCGAGATCGCTCCCGGCGTCTTCCTGGTCACCGCGCGCGAGGGGCTCGAGGCGCTGGCGCGGCGCGGCAGCGCGCGGTTGCGCTGCTTCCTGGGCTACTCCGGCTGGGGCGCGGGGCAGCTCGAGCGCGAGCTGGCCGAGGGGACCTGGGTCCCGCTCGAGGCCAGCGACGAGTTCGTCTTCTCGCCCGACCCCGAGCGCGTCTGGGAGCGGGCCCTGCGCCGCGGAGGGATCGACCCGTTCACGCTCGTTCCCGGCGGGCCGCCGTCGTGAGGCGGGCCGCGCGCCGCCGCGCCCGTCCGCGGGTCGCTTTTCGTTGTTCCGTCGTGCCGGGACCCGTACTTTCCGGGCCGTGAGGGACCGTCTTCGGGATGACTGCCCGCCTCTCCGGCGGGCCGGGGCGCTTGCTGCCGCGGTGCGGCTGGGGTGCGTCCTGCTCGCGCTGGCCGGCGCGCTCGGCGGGGGCCCGGCGCTGGCCGCCGACCTGGACGGGGACGGCGTCCCCAACGGCCAGGACAACTGCCCCACGGTCTTCAACCCCGACCAGGCCGATGCCGACTCCGACGGGACCGGCGACGCCTGCGAGGACTGCGTACTCGACACCGACGGCGATCTCGCCTGCGACGAGAACGACAACTGCCCGCTCACGCCGAATCCGGACCAGGCCGACGCCGACGGCGACCTGGCCGGCGACGCCTGCGACTGCGCGCCGGCCGACAGCGCGATCTACGCGCGTCCGGTGCGGGTCGCGCCCGGGCTGACGATCGCGTCCGACCGCGCGACGGTCGGCTGGCCGGCGGCGACCGACGCGCGCGGCTGGTCGCTCTACAAGGCGCGAGTCCCGGCCGGCCAGCCGTTCTCGTACCGCCACACCTGCTTCGCGCGCGACCTCCTGGCGCCGGAGGCGGTCGATCCGCTGGTGCCCGTGCCGGGCGAGGCCTTCTACTACCTCGCCGCCGCGCTGAACTGCTTCGGGGAGTCGGACCTGGGCGTCGACGCGGCCGGGGTGGTCCGGCCGGGTCCCGACGCCTGCACCGACGGCGACGCCGACGGGATCTCCGACGCGATCGACCTCTGCCCGGCGGTGAGCGACCCGGCGCAGGCCGACCGCGATCGCGACGCGCTCGGCGACGCGTGCGACGCCTGTCCCGACGACGCGCCGAACGACCTCGACGCCGACGGCGTCTGCACCTCGGCGGACAACTGCCCGCTGGCGGCCAACGGCGACCAGGCCGACGCCGATCTCGACGGGCGCGGCGACGCCTGCGATCCCT
>CAYZDB010000265.1:0-4455 GCA_964476985.1 uncultured Acidobacteriota bacterium
GGTGCTGGCGGGCCTGCCGATCGGCCACGGCCCGCGTGCGCGCGCCGTCCCGATCGGCTACCGCGCCACGCTCGACCCGCACGCGGGAACGCTCGTCCTGCGTGCACCGCGCTGACCCCGTGCCGCCCGACGCGCCGGTGACCGCGCTGGTCGTCGCCTACGATGGCGGCCCGTTCGCGGGCTGGCAGCTCCAGCCCGGCCGGCCCACCGTGCAGGGGACGCTCGAAGCCGCGCTGTCCGCGATCCACGGCGCGCCGCGCGAGGCGGTGGCGCTGGTGGGCGCCGGGCGCACCGACTCCGGCGTCCACGCCCTGGGGCAGGTCGCGACCTACCGCGCGCCCAACCGCCGCGAGCTGCCCGAACTGCTGCACGGGCTGGCCGGCCTGCTGCCCGACAGCGTGCGCGCCGTCGCGGCGCGCCGGCTCCCGGTGTCGTTCCACGCCTGCCGCTCCGCGACCGGGAAGCTCTACCGCTACCGGATCGTCAACCGCCGGGTCGCGTTGCCGTTCGAGAGCCCCTGGGCCTGGCTCGTCCGCACCCCGCTCGACCTCGGCGCGATGCGCGAGGCGGCCGGCCGGCTGGTGGGCCGGCACGACTTCTCCGCCTTCGCCTCGGCCGGCGGCCAGCAGGAGACGACGGTTCGCACGCTGCGGCGGCTGGAGCTGGCCGAGCGGCCGGGCGGCGTGCTCGAGCTGGACGCCGAGGCTGACGGCTTCCTCTACCGGATGGTCCGCAACCTCGCCGGGTTCCTCGTCGACGTCGGGCTGGGCCGCCGGGGCGCGGACGAGGCGCCGGAGGTCCTGGCCTCGCGCGACCGGCGGCGCGCCGGGAGTACGGCGCCGCCCCGGGGGCTCTGCCTCGTGCGCGTCGACTACGGGCCGGAGTGGGACGAAGCCGAGGGCGCAACCCTCCTGTTTTGAGCGGCTTCCCCGGGATGCTAGAGTCCCCGGGCCGCCGGGGCGGCGGAGCGAGGGCGGGGTGGGCGGATCGGGTGGGCGAAAGGGCAGCGGCGGAGTCGCGGCGGTCGAGGCCGTACCCGGCGATCTGCTCGACTCGATCGACTTCACCCGCCTGCCGCGGCACGTGGCCGTGATCATGGACGGCAACGGGCGCTGGGCCGGCGCGCGCCACCTGCCGCGGATCGCCGGTCACCGCGCCGGGATCGCGGCCGTGCGCGAGGTGGTCGAGGGGGCGGCCCGGCTCGGGATCGAGGTCCTGACGCTCTACGCCTTCAGCCGCGAGAACTGGAGCCGTCCCGCGCCCGAGGTCAACGCGCTGATGCGCCTGCTGCGCGACTACCTCGAGGCCGAGCTGGCGACGCTGCTCGAGCGCAACATCCGGTTCCGCGCGATCGGCCGGATCGACGAACTGCCGGCGCCGGTGCGCAGCGCGCTCGCCGACGCCGAGGAACGGACCCTGGCCAACACCGGGATGCTGTTCCTGATCGCCCTCTCGTATTCCGGGCGGGCCGAGCTGGCCGATGCGGCGCGCGCGCTCGCGGTGGAGGCGGCCGCTGGCCGGCTCGACCCGGCGGCGATCGACGAGGCGGTCCTCGCGGCGCGCCTGCACACCGCCGACGTGCCCGACCCCGACCTGCTGATCCGCAGCTCGGGCGAGCTGCGCCTGTCGAACTTCCTGCTCTGGCAGCTGGCCTACTCCGAGATCTGGGTCACTCCCGTGCTCGGGCCCGACTTCCGGCGCCGCCACCTGCACGAGGCGGTCGTGGAGTTCCAGCGCCGCGAGCGGCGCTTCGGGGGCGTGGCAGCCGGCGCGGAGGCCGCGCGCCCGGCGCGCGCGCGGGTGCGGCGGTGACGCGCGTCCTGACCGCGCTGGTGCTGGCCGCGATCGTCATCCCGGCCGTGAAGTGGGCGCCGCCCTGGGCCTGGTGGGCGCTGCTGCTGGTCGCCGGCGTGGGTGCGGTGCTGGAACTGCAGGGGATGCTGGGCCGCCTCGGGCGCACGCCCTGGCTGGCGTTGAGCCTGGCCGGGACGATCACCGTCGCGCTCTCGATCGGGTTCGCGCCCTCCGCCACGCCGCCACTGCTCACCGCGGTGGTGCTGGCGGCCCTGCTCGCGGCGCTGGCGTCAACCGGGCCGTTGCCGCCGCGCGTCGACCGGGTCCTGGGAACGCTGTTCGTCGTCGCCTACCTGGGCCTGACCGGCGGCTACCTCGGCGCGCTGGGAACGATCCAGTTGCCCGGCGCGACCGACCGCGGCGACATGCTGATCCTGGCGATGGTCGCGGTCTACGTCGGCGACATCTTCGCGCTGTACGGCGGGCGCGCGTTCGGGCGGCACCGGCTCGCGCCGGTCATCTCCCCGAAGAAGACCTGGGAGGGGGCGATCGCCGGCCTCGTGGGCTCGGTCGCGGGGTCGCTGCTGGCGCCGCTCTGGTTCGCTCGCGCGCTGCCCGTCCGTCACGCGGTGGCGCTCGGGCTCCTGCTCGGGACCGTCGGGATCGCCGGGGACCTCGCGGAGTCGCTGCTCAAGCGTGCGGCCGAGGTCAAGGACTCGGGGTCGCTGCTGCCGGGCCACGGCGGGATCCTGGACCGGATCGACAGCCTGCTGTTCGCGGCCCCGGTGCTCTATTCCTACTACGTCCTGTTCCTGGCTGGGTGATTCGCGGGAACCCCTCTACAATGAACGGCTTGGGGCCGGCAGGCGCCCCCCGGAAGGAGCCCGTGCCCCGTCGCGTTGCCATCCTCGGCTCGACCGGATCGATCGGCCGGAACACGCTCGACGTGGTGCGCGGCCACCCCGGCCGGTTCGAAGTGGTCGGGCTCGTGGCCGGCCGGCAGGTCCAGCGCCTCGCCGAGCAGGTTCGCGAGTTCCGGCCCCGCGCGGTGGCCGTCGCGGACGACGCGGCGCGGCGCGAGTTGATCGGACTGCTCGCCGGGCGCGCGCCCGAGGTCCGGGTCGGGGAGCAGGGGGCCGCCGAGGTGACCGTCGGGACCGGCGCCGAGGTCGTCGTCGCCGCGATCGTCGGGGCCGCGGGCCTGGTCCCGGTGCTGGCCGCCTGCTCGGCGGGCGCGGTCGTGGCGCTGGCGAACAAGGAGGCGCTGGTCGTCGCCGGCGAGCTGATGGTCCGCGCGGCGCGGGAGAACGGGGCGGTCCTGGTCCCGGTCGACAGCGAGCACAGCGCGATCCACCAGTGCCTGCGCTCGGGGGGCCACGGCGAGGCGCGGCGGATCGTCCTGACCGCGTCGGGCGGCCCGTTCCGCGGCCGGCGGCGCGACGAGCTGGAGCGGGTCACGAGCGCCGAGGCGCTCCGGCACCCGACCTGGCAGATGGGACCGAAGATCACGATCGACTCGGCCACGCTGATGAACAAGGGGCTCGAGGTGATCGAGGCCTACTGGCTGTTCGGGATGGCTCCCGCGCAGATCGACGTCCTGGTCCACCCGCAGAGCATCATTCACAGCATGGTCGAGTTCCGCGACGGGTCCGTGGTGGCGCAGCTCGGCCTGGCCGACATGCGGCTGCCGATCCAGTACGCGATGGACTACCCGGCACGGCACGACGGGATCACCGATCCACTCGACCTGGCTGCGATCGGCACGCTCACCTTCGAGCGGCCCGACCGCGAGTCGTTCCGCTGCCTCGACCTCGCCTACCGTGCGATCGAGGAGGGGGGCGACGCGCCGGCGCGGCTCAACGCCGCGAACGAGGTCGCGGTCGACGCCTTTCTCCACGGCCGCATCGGGTTTCTCGAGATTCCGCGCGTGATCGAGCACGAACTCGACCGGGCCGCGGCCGGGCCGGTCTTCGAGCTCGCCGAATTGGTCGAAAGCGACCGCGCCGCGCGCGGCGCCGCACGCACATTCATCGAACGGGAGCGGACCGCGCCGTGATCGACCTCCTGCTGCAGGGCGTGAGCCTGATCGTCGTGATCGGGGTCCTCGTGTTCATCCACGAGCTGGGCCACTTCCTGGCGGCGAAGTACTTCGGCGTCAAGGTCGAGGTCTTCTCGCTGGGATTCGGCCGGCGCCTGTTCGGTTTCCAGCGCGGCGAGACCGATTACCGGGTCGCCGCGATCCCGCTCGGCGGGTACGTCAAGATGCTGGGGCAGGCCGACACCCCCGACCAGGAGGCGGCCGCCTCGGAGACCGCGCTCGATCCGCGCTCGTACCTGGCCAAGCCGCGCTGGCAGCGGCTGATCATCCTGTTCGCGGGCCCGGCGATGAACATCGCGCTGGCGCTCGTGCTGTGGTGGGGCCTGTTCATGGTGGGGACCGAGACGCTGGACGTCCCCGAGGGCCCGCCGCAGGTGGAGGTCTTCGAAGCCGGCTCGCCGGCGGAGAAGGGCGGCCTGGCGCCGGGCGACCGGATCGTGGCGATTGCCGGCGAGCCGGTCGCGTCGGTCGAGGACTACGAGAAGATCGTGCTCTTCCGTCCGGGTCAGACGCTCTCCTACCGGATCGAGAACGGGAAGCTCGGCTCGCCGGTGAAGAACGTC
>CAYZDB010000266.1:0-4444 GCA_964476985.1 uncultured Acidobacteriota bacterium
GTCGTCAACACGCTGGGCGACATCCTGTTCTGCGCGCTCGGCTACGGGGTCGCGGCCCGGATCCCGGTGCGGGCCGCGGTGGCGCTGTTCGTTGCGACCGAGCTGGCGATGATCGCGACGATCCGCGACAGCCTGCTGCTCAACGTCCTGATGCTGGTCTGGCCGCTCGAGTCGGTGAAGCACTGGCAGATGGCGATCGCGGGCGGTTAGCCCGCCCGGGGCGTGGTACCGTCGGCGCCTTCCCGGGAGACGCTTCCATGCTCCAGCGCTTCGTCACCTACTTCGTGCGCGGCCTGCTCGTCGTGGTCCCTGCGGCGGCCGCGGTCTACGTCGTCTGGCTCGCGGTGACCTCGGTCGACCGGGCGATCGCCGCGCTGCTGCGCCGCCCGGTGATCCCCGGGGTCGGGTTCCTGCTGACGGTCGCGCTGATCGTGCTGATCGGCGCCCTGGCCAGCGGCTTCGCGATGCGCTGGTTCTTCGGTGCGATCGACCGGCTCTTCAAGCGCACGCCGCTGGTCCAGCTGATCTACACCTCGCTGCGCGACCTGATCGACGCCTTCGTCGGCGAGAAGCGCCGCTTCGACCGGCCGGTCGTGGTGCGGGTCGCGGATGGCGTCGAGATCCTGGGGTTCGTGACGCGGGACGACCTGGCCTCGCTCGGGCTGCCCGGGCGGGCGGCGGTCTACCTGCCGCAGTCGTACAACTTCGCGGGGAACCTGCTCGTCGTGCCCGCCGACCGGGTGCGTCCGCTGCCGGTCGACAGCCGCACGGCGATGACGCTGATCGTCTCGGGTGGGGTCTCGGGTTCGGCGGAGGTCTCAGCCCAGGCGTGAGGCCTCGAGCACCGTCTGCAGGTGGATCCGCGCGGTGTCGGCCGGATCGCGGGCGTACCCGCCCCCCATCGCGACCGCGACCGGCAGCCCCGCCGCGCGGCAGGCCGCGAAGACGCGCCGGTCGCGCTCGGCCATCCCGGCCGCGGTGAGCGCCAGCTTCCCCAGCCGGTCATGCTCCCAGGCGTCGGCTCCCGCGATGTAGATCGCGAGGTCGGCCCGGGCCCGCGCCAGCGCCTCGTCCAGCGCGGAGTCGAGCGCGGCCAGGTACTCGGCGTCGCCGGTCCCGCTGGGAAGCGCGACGTCCAGGTCGGAGCGCTCCTTGCGGAACGGGAAGTTCTTCGCGCCGTGGATCGAGAAGGTGAAGACGGTCGGGTCGTCCCGGAAGATCGCGGCGGTGCCGTTCCCCTGGTGCACGTCGCAGTCGATCACGACGACCCGCCGGACGAGCCCCTCGGCCTGCATCGCGCGCGCCGCGACCGCGGCGTCGTTGAAGACGCAGTACCCCTCGCCCCGGTCGCGGAAGGCGTGGTGCGTTCCGCCGGCCAGGTGGACCGCGACGCCGTCCGCCAGCGCGGCGCGGCAGGCGGCCACCGTGCCGCCGACCGAGCGGCGGCTGCGCTCCGCGAACTCCGGCGACCAGGGGAAGCCGATGCGGCGCCACGCTGCGGCGGGCAGCGAGCCGTCGATCGCGGCGCGGACGTACTCCGGGTCGTGCGCCAGCGCGAGCGCCTCGTCGTCCGCTTCGCCCGCCTCCACGAGGGCGCCCCGGGCGGCGAGACCGGCCGCCTCGACCAGCCGGCGCAGCAGCGTGTACTTGGACTCCGGGAAGCGGTGGTCCGCCGGCAGCGGGAAGCGAAACCGATCGGCGCTGAAGATCTGCATCGGGCCGGGAAGGATAGCGGCCGTTCCAGCGCCGCGCCGCCCGCACCGCGGACCGCCCCCGCTTCGGGCCCGCGCCGGCTTCAGCCCCGTCCCCGCTTCGCACCCGCCCCCGCGCAAGCACCCGGCGGCCGCGATGCCGTGCCCGCTATGATCCCACCCGGATCTCCCGTGACGACCCCGCCTCCGCTCCCTTCGCTCGCCGGCGCGCGCTTCGGCCGCCTGCAGCTCCTCGAGCTGGAGGACCAGCCGTGGTGCCCGCGCACGGTGCGCGACGGCGCGACCGGCTACCTGGAGCTGGTGGCGCGCTGGGGCGGCGTGCACGCGGCGGTGGCGCCGGTCCTCGCCCGCGCGCTCCGCGCGGCCGGCACGCGGCGGATCGTCGACCTCTGCGCCGGCGGGGGCGGCCCGTGGCGGTCGCTGCGCCCCGCGCTCGAGGCGCAGCTGGGCGGAGAGGTGACGATCCGGCTGACCGACCGCTACCCCAACCTGGACGCGGCCGCGCGGCTGGGCGCGGCGGCGGGCGACCGAATCACGGCCTGGCCCGCGCCGGTCGACGCGCGGGCCGTGCCCGCGGAGCTGGACGGGTTCCGCACGCTCTTCACCTCGTTCCACCACTTCCCGCCGGAGGAGGCTGCCGCGATCCTGGCCGACGCGGTCCGCAGCCGCCAGGGGATCGCGATCTTCGAGCTGACCGCGCGGCGCGCGCGCACCACCGCGCTGATCGCGGGCGGCGCGCTGCTGACGCTGGCGCTGGTCCCGTGGATCCGCCCCTTCCGCTGGGCGCGCCTGGCCTGGACCTACCTGGTGCCGGCGATCCCGCTGGTCGTGCTCTGGGACGGGATCGTCTCCTGCCTGCGCAGCTACACCGTGCCCGAGCTGCGGGCCCTGGCCGCGGCCGCGGGCGAGGGGTACGCCTGGGAGGCGGGGGTCACCCGGGTGCCGCGCCTCCCGGTGCCGCTGACCTGGCTCGTCGGCTATCCTGCGCCGCACCGATGACCACGCGCCCGCTCACCGGAAACCAGCGCAAGTTCCTGCGCGCCGAGGCCCACCACCTCGAGCCCTCCGTTCGCGTCGGGAAGGAGGGGCTGACCCCCGGCCTGCTCGCGGCGATCGACCAGGCGCTCGAGGCCCACGAGCTGATCAAGATCCGCTTCGTCGCCTTCAAGGAAGAGAAGGCGATCGCGATCCCCGAGATCGAGGGGCGGACCGGCAGCGCCTGCGTCGGCGTGGTCGGTCACGTCGGGATCTTCTACCGGCAGCAGCCCGACCCCGAGAAGCGCCGGATCGCCCTGCCGCGGGCGCGCGAGGAATCGTAGGGGCCGCCCTCCGTGGCGGCCCGACCGTGCGTTGCGCCACGCGGGCCGGCACGCTGGCCCGCCCCTACAGGACGAACGCCGGGAACCCCGAAGCGAAGGCCTCGACCTCCGCCCGCAGCGCGTCGCGCGCCCCCTCGTCGGTCCAGATGCTCTCGCCCTCCGGGATCTTCCCGGCCTTCACCAGCGCGAGCGCGCGATCGATGAACTCCGCGATCCGCGCCATGTCGGCCTCCTGCATCCCGCGCGTGGTCACCGACGGCGTGCCCAGCCGGATCCCGTCCGGGAACAGCGGCTTCTGCTGCTCGGAGGCGTTGGGCACGGTGTTGAAGTTCAGCTCGATCGAGACCTGCTCCAGCGCGATTGCCGCCCGCTTGCCCGGCAGCTTGCGCGACTTGCGCACGTCGACCAGCAGCAGGTGGTTGTCGGTCCCGCCCGAGACGACGTGGAACCCGCGCCCGGCCAGCGCCGCGGCCAGCGCCCGGGCGTTGGCGACGACCCGGTGCGCGTAGGCCTTGAAGGCGGGCGTCGCGGCCTCGGCCAGCGCCACCCCCAGCGCGGCGATCGTGTTGAAGTGGGGCCCGCCCTGCAGGCCGGGGAAGACCGCCTTGTCGATCGCGTCGGCGTGCTCGGGCGTCTTCGACAGGATGATCGCGCCGCGCGGCCCGCGCAGCGTCTTGTGGGTCGTGAAGGTCACGACGTCCATGTGCGGGAACGGCGACGGGTGCGCGCCGCCGGCGATCAGCCCCGCGATGTGCGACACGTCGCCCAGCGCGATCGCGCCGACCTCGCGCGCGATCGCGCCGAAGGCCGCGAAGTCGATCGTCCGCGGGTACGCGGTGTAGCCGCAGAGCAGGATGTCGGGACGGAACTCGAGCGCCTGGCGGCGGACCGCGTCCATGTCGATCACGTCGTGCTCGTTGACGCCGTAGTGCTGAACCTCCCACCACATGCCGGTGACGCTCACGGGGCTGCCGTGCGTCAGGTGGCCGCCGTGGTCCAGCCGCAGCGCCATCAGCTTCCCCTTGTAGGGCTTCATGAAGGCCGCGTAGACGGCGACGTTGGCCGGCGCGCCGGAGAGCGACTGGACGTTGGCGAAGGGGTAGCCGAAGAGCGCCTTGGCGCGCTCGATGACCATCGTCTCCAGCGCGTCGTCGAACTCCTGGCCCTGGTAGTAGCGGCGGCCGGGATAGCCCTCGCCGTACTTGTTGGTGAAGGCCGAGCCCAACGCGGCCCGGACGGCGGGCGAGGCGTGGTTCTCGGAGGGGATCAGGCGGATCGAGCGAAGCTGGCGGCGCTCCTCGCGGTCCATCAGGTCGGCCACGACGGGGTCGGTCGCGCGCACCGGGGCGGAGTGGGAGAGGTCGGGGACGGTCGTCATCGGGCACCTCGGTGGGGGTGGGCGATTCTAGCCCG
>CAYZDB010000267.1:0-4438 GCA_964476985.1 uncultured Acidobacteriota bacterium
CGTCATCGCCGCGCCCGTCACGATCACCAGCGCGCGCACCAGCTTCGGGTCGATCCGCTGGGCCCAGTGCGCGCCGAAGTAGCCACCAAGCACCGCCCCCGCCATCATCGTCAGCCCCTGCGGCCAGTGCACCACGCCGGCGACGATGAAGGCCACGACCGCGACGCCATTGATCACGCTCCCGAGCAGCGTCTTGAAGGCGTTCATCTCGTGGATGTTGGTCATCCCCGACAGCGACAGCGCGGCCAGCATCATGATCCCGATCCCGCCGCCGAAGTAGCCGCCGTAGACCGCGATCGCGAACTGGATCGCGGCCACGGCCAGCCACGCCGTGCGCGACCGCTCGCCGCCGGAGTGGACTGCGCCCGCCCCGTCCCCGCCGCGCTCGCGCAGCCGCTTCGTCAGCGCCGGCCCGAAGCTGAAGAGCAGCGTCGCGAACAGCAGCAGCCAGGGCAGGATCCAGAGGAAGGTCCGCTCGGGCGTTTTCAGGAGCAGCAGCGCCCCCGCCAGCCCGCCGGCCAGGCTCACGGCGCCGAGCGCGACGACCGCCGCGCGATGCGCGCTGAACTGCCGCCGGTAGGCCCAGGCGCTGGCCATTGCGCCGGGCTGCAGCGCGATCGTGTTGGTCGCGTTGGCCGGGATCGCCGGGACGCCCGTAAAGAGAAGCGTCGGGAACGAGACGAAGCTCCCGCCGCCGGCGACGGAGTTGAGCGCCCCCGCCACGGTCCCGGCGGCGAAGAGCAGGGCGGCGTCGGCGGGGGTCATTGCGGGGAGTATCGCGGACACCAGGGCCGCCAGGCTACCGCCCGCCCGGGCGCCGGCTCGGACCACTCCGGACTCCTGGCCCTCGGCGTGGACCCATCGGCCCCACTAACTCACCTCGGGCCACACCTTCATGGCTGTTCCGGCGCTAGAGTCCTGATCGGGGACGCTCGTCGGTCCCGGGGGAAGCACCATGAGCCGTTCACGATTCTCGTCGATCGCAGCCGTCGTCTTTCTGCTGATCGCGGCTGTCGTGCCCGCTGCCGCGGACGCGCCTCTCGTCACGATCCGTGCCGAGAGCCTCGCTTCAGCGGTGGACCTCATGACGGCGATCGGCTCGGAGGCAGAGCCGACCGCGCGGCGCGAGGCGGTACTGGCCGACCTGAAGGAGATGATCGGCATACCCGACCTGTCGCTCGTCGATCTCGGCCGGCCGGCTGCGCTCGCCATGCCCGTCGAAGGCCTCGCGTTCGGCAGCTCAGGATTCGTGCTCGTGGTTCCGGTCAGGGATACCGGGGGCGTGCTCGCGGCTCTCCAGGGGCACTACGGCCCGGCCGCACGACAGGGCGAACTTCACGTCTTCGAGGAACCCCCCGGCGAGGACTCGGACGGGTCGGCCGTCGCGCAGAAGCTCTATGTCCAGTTTCAGGACCAGTTCCTCCTGATGAGCAACGTCGGCGAGCTCGTGCAGTTGCTCGACCTCGGCGCGGTCCTATCGGGCGACGGTTTGCCCGCGGGCCCGATCGCATTGACCGTGCAACTCGAGCCGATCGCGCCGGTGCTCCGCTCCGGGTTGCTGGCGGCGCGGACGAAGATGAGGGAGACCGTGGCTGCATCGTCCGCCGCCGAGGCCGAGGGCACGGCGGCGGCACCGTCCCGCGTGTCACCCGAAGTGGCCATAGCGATGGCGGACCTCTACCTGGATGTCCTGCAGGCAGCGCTGGACAGCGTCAGCACCTATCAGCTCTCGCTCGCGGCGACGGAGCGCGACCTTGTGGTCCGCCAGCGGCTGGTCCCGAGGCCGGGTAACTCGCTGGCCGGTTTCCTCGCCGCGCAGCGCGACATGGGGATGCCTTCCGTCGGCGGGATGCTGCCGGCGGAGACCGCGTTTCGCCTGGTCGGCCGCGTGACCTGGACCGATCCCGCGCGCGTCTGGGTCGGAGATCTCGGCGGGCGGTTCCAAGACATCTTCCTGAAGGTCGCCCGCTCGCCCGGGCCCGCGACGCAGGAATCGTCGCCGGAACTGGAATCGTCCGCCGCGCTGCTGATGGAGCCCCGTCCCGAGCAGATCCTGCGGTGCCAGCACGGGGACCAGGCGGCCTCGATGGATTTCGGCCCGGCGGGCGTCAGCATGCTGCAGGTCGTCGGCCTGATGCCCGACGAGGAGTGTCGCAGCCTGCTCGAGCGCACCGAGACGGCACTACGCGAGCGATTCCCGGACGCGGTCTCCCGGGAAGGGATCGAGCCGGGCGGCCACCCGACCTGGGTGACGCGCGTTTCCCTGTCGAAGGTGCTCGCTCACGACGGCAACCTGGCACGGACCTTCGGCCCCGAGGTTCTGCAGCTCCGGGCGAGCGTCGTCGGCGATCTGCTGATCTCCGGCACGGACGCCTGGGCGACGAAGGCGATTCGCAGCGTGCTGGACTCGCCCGGGGAGGGCGTCACGGGGATCGACCCGTTCCTCGCGGATCTCGCGCCGCTGACGGCCGGTGCTGGATTCTACGGCTTCGTGGACCTGGGCCGGATCCTGCGCACCGCTGCGGCCGAGGGGGTGGACGGCGGGATGGCTCGCGACGAACCGCTGCTCCACCTGGAGGGAGCCGACGGCAAGCTCCGCTTCGTGCTCGGGACCGACGGCCGCGCCGCGACTGCCGACATCGCGCTGCCGTTCGCGCTGATGAAGGCGATCGCGGAGTTGGCTCCGGACGATGCTCCGGCGGGTGGCGGAAGTGAGGAAGCTGATGGCAACGAGGATCCTCGCTATGTCGAGCCCCCGCCGGGCGTGCAGGCCGTGACCGGCGAAGTCATCGCGCCGCAGCTCGTCGTCAAGGTGGACCCTGAGTACCCGGAGGGAGCCCGGCGCGACCGCGTGACCGGGAGGGTGACGCTGCAGGCCATCATCGACGACAAGGGCAAGGTCAGGGATGTGAAGGTGATGTCCTCGCCCGACGATCGGCTGGCCTCGGCGGCGCGCAAGGCGGTCCGCAAGTGGAAGTACCAGCCCGCGAAGCTCAAGGGCAAGCCGGTGGCGGTCTACTTCACCGTGGTCGTCAACTTCACGCTGGACTAGGGCAACTCGCGGCGACGCGCTCGCCGCGGCATGACCGCGTAGAGGACGCCCCCCGGCAACCCGGCGTTCGCCATGTCCCCGCGACCCGCCAGCTGGCCCGAGCCGGGTTAAGATCCCGCCCGCGCCGGCCCAGCCGGCCGGGGAGGCCCCGATGCCGCACCACGATCCGCACCCCGCGGAGGTCCTCGCGGTCCTGGCCCGCAGGGGGCCGGGCACGCGCATCGCCGTGGTCGGCGCCAGCAGCAATCCCGCGAAGTACGGGAACATCATCGTCGGCAACCTGGCGGCCAAGGGCTACACCGTGCTGCCGATCAACCCGCGGGAGCCGGAGATCCTCGGCCTGCCGGCCTACCCGTCGCTGGCCGCGGCGCCCCAGCCGATCGACATCGTCACGCTGGTCACGCCGCCGGCGGTCACGCTGGCGGTGCTGAAGGAGGTCGCCGCGCTCGGGCTGCCCGCCGCCTGGCTGCAGGACGGGAGCTTCGACGACGCGGTGCTGGAGTTCGTCCGCGAGGCCCCGTTCCGGACCGTCTACGACGCCTGCATCATGGTCGTCAGCAACGCCTAGGAGAGCCCGCCATGTCCGCGACCCCACCCCCCTCCGCGACCCCGCCCGCCCCGCCCGAGGGCCCGGGCTTCCTCTCCCGCGCCTGGCGCTGGACCAAGCGCACCTTCTGGCTGGGGATCATCTCGGCGCTGGTGATCATCGCGCTCTGGACCTGGGCCGCGCTCTCGTTCGACTTCTCGAGCGGCGAGCGGGCCGGCGTCGTGCAGAAGTTCAGCAAGAGCGGCTGGCTGTGCAAGACCTGGGAGGGGCAGCTGGCGATGGTCAACTACCCCGGCTCGATGCCCGAGATCTTCCACTTCTCGGTCCGGGACGACGCCACCGCGGCCGAGATCAACCGGCTGCTGGGCCAGCGCGTCCGGCTGCACTACGAGCAGCACAAGTTCGTGCCGACGACCTGCTTCGGCGAGACCGAGTACTTCGTCAACAAGGCCGAGCCGCTCGCCGACCAGAAGCCGCCCGGCTACTGATCCCGGCCTTCGCCTCTCCGCGGCTGCCGTCCAGAAAAGAGTGGGGCGGCCGCGCGGGCGCCCCGGCGGGGGGGGAGCGCGGGGGGACGGGCCGCCGGGGGAGGGGAGGGGGTTCGCAGCGCCGCCGTCGGGAAGTCCGGCGGGCCGGGGCGCGACGTGCGCCTGGGGTGGCGGGAGGGTTGAAGCGGCAGGGATCACCGTCGGGTCCTTTCCCCCGGGGCCGGACCGGTCAGTCCGGGTGTGCGCCCATCCCGCCTTCGCGGCGGGGTGGGTAAGGGTCGGTCAGGCGGTCGGGCGGCTCGAGCCGCACCGCGTGCTCGCGTGGCAGCGGCTCGGGGCGCGCGCAGATCG
>CAYZDB010000268.1:0-4438 GCA_964476985.1 uncultured Acidobacteriota bacterium
ACGGGAGCGAGCGGGCGGCGATGTCGAAGCCGTGGAAGTCGGGCGCGCGGGCCGGCAGCAGGCTGGTCTGGATCCGCCGGGCCTCCTCCAGGTCGGCGGCCCACTGCCCGTGGAGCAGCCGGAGGTTGATGATGTGGCGCAGCGTGCCGAGCAGGTAGATCGCGCGCTCCTGGTCGACCTCGGGGTCGAGCGTCAGCGCGATGATGTGCTCGCCGCCGTCGCCGACCGCGATCGAGGCGAAGCGCTTGACCCCGATCCGGCGCTCGATCGCGGGGTCGAAGTCCGCGTCCCCCTCGCCGACGATGACGAGCCCCTCGTCCACGACCCGCCGCATCGGCGGGTACTCGGCCGCGACGCGGAAGCCGGGCTCGATCTCGCCCCGCGCGCCGGAGGCGACCTCGAGCACGTAGGCGTCCCCCTCCGGCGTGCGCCGGTAGAGCCGTGCGCCGTGGATCCCGAGCGACGGCCCCGGCCCCTCGACGATCGCCTCGAGGATCCCCGAGAGCTTGGCCGCGGTCGCGGCGCTGCGCTCGATGCTGGCGAGGGCGCGCTCGAGCGTGCGAAAGGTCTGGCGGTAGTCCATGAACGCCCTTCCGGGTGGCCGGACAGTGTGCGCCGGGCGCCGGGCCCGGACAAGCCGCCCGTCCCGTAGAATCGGGCGCGATGAAGCAGCGCGAACAGGCGATCCCCCCCGACGTCCGGGAGGAGTTCCTGCGCCTGACGGCTCAGGCGCTGGAGTCGCTCTCCCGCGGCCGGATCGAGGTCTCGCGCGCCACGCAGTCGATGGCGCCGCAGTTCGTCGGCGGCGAGCGCCTGGCCTGGTGCCGGCTCGAGGCCGCGCCGCGCCGGGGCGACCTGCTGCTCTACCTGCAGCGGCCCGGGCCGATCGTCCACCGGCTGCTCGGCCGCGCCGCGGACGGGTCGTGGCGCACCAAGGGCGACAACCGCCCGCTCTGCGACCTGCTCACCGTGCCCGACCGCGACGTGCTGGGCCGGATCGTCGCCTTCGAGCGCGACGGCGCGGTCTGGTCGCTCGAGGGGCGCGGCGCGCGCGGCTACGCCCGCGCCGCGGCGCTGCTCTCACGGGCCGGCGACCTGGGATACCGCGCCGCGGGACTGGGGGACGCGGTGCTGCGTCGCGCGCTCTTCTTCCACGGCGAGCGCGCCCGCGGCGAGATCCTGCGGCGCCCGGCCTGGTGGGTGCAGCGGCAGTCGCAGCGCGCGCTGCACGGCCTGCTGTTCGGCGCGTGCCACGCGCGGCTGGCGGCGCTGCCCTTCCCGGAGAGTCCCGATGAGTGAGACCCGCCCGAGCGGCTGCACCTACTTCTCCGTCGACGTCGAGGCCAGTGGGCCGGTCCCCGGCCTCTTCAACCTCGTCAGCCTCGGCGCCACCGCGGTCGGGCGGGGCGAGGACGGCCGCTACCGGGTCGGCGACTCGTTCTACGCCGAGTTCAAGCCGGTCTTCCCGGGGCAGGACCCCGGCGCCAACCGGATCCACGGGATCGGCCCGGACCGGCTGGCGCGCGAGGGGCAGGAACCCCGCGCCGCGCTGGCCGCGCTCTCGGACTTCGTTGCGCGCAGCACCGCGCCCGGCACCGCGCCGACCTTCGTCGGCCACGTCGCGGTCTTCGACTGGATGTACGTGGCCTGGTACTACGCCTGGGCCGGGCTGCCGAACCCGTTCGGCTACAAGGGGATCGACACCAAGTCGATGGCGATGGGGGCGCTCCGCCTGCCCTGGCCCGAGACCGGCAAGGAGACGCTCTGCGCCAGGCTGGGCCTCGCGGAGCAGGAGGCGGAGACGGCCCATCGGGCCGACGCGGACGCGGCGCACCAGGCGCGGCTGCTGATCGCGCTGCTCGAGCACGCGGGGCTGTAGCCGCCGGCCGGCGCGGCTGGCGGCCCGGCGCTCGCGTGCTAGTCTGGCGCCGCCCGCAGCCACGCCCCGTTCCCTGGAGGCCGGTCCTTGGCGCTCTCCGAGCGATTCTCCCTCGGCGTCACGCTCACCCTGGTCCTGATGCTGCTCGGCCTGCTCAGCGCGGGCGTGATCTGGGTCTCGTGGATCGACGCGAAATCGGTCAAGACGCAGGCCCAGGCCGACGTCGACGCCGAGGCGGCCCAGTACCGCGCCGACCTCGAGAGCTGGCACGCCCACACGCTGCGCGAGCAGGCCCGCCAGATGGCAGCCCCGTTCCTGTGGGGGATCGACTCGCTCGCGGGGGTGCGCGAGGGGACGGCCGAGTTCAACCGGCTGCAGAAACGCATGTGCCAGTACGTCTGGGGCCGTGACACCCCGCCGATCCTCGAGACCAAGCCGTCGGGTCCGCTCGAGGCGGTCGTGATCGTCGACCGCGAGCACCGGATCGTCGCCTCGTCCGACCCGATGGAGGTCGACAAGCGCTACACCGACTCGGCCGAGATCGCGCTGCTCGACGCCGCGCTGGACACCCCCAAGGTCCGCCGCGCCGGCGGCGCGCCGCGCGACGACGGCCGCGAGGTGCTGGAGCTGCTGACCGGCGTGCCCAACGCGCGCGGCGAGGTCATCGGGGTGGTCCGGATGCGCTTCGTCGGCGGGACGATCTCCTCGCTGCCGGTCCTGCCGCGCTTCGAGGTCCACACCAAGCCCAGCTTCGCCGGCCCGGTGCTGGCCGGGCTGGTCGCGCTGTTCGGCCTGGGTTTCGGCATCCTGGCGATCGCGCAGGTGGTGCGCCTGACCCGCCGGATCGAGGCGCTCGCGGAAGGCGTGCCGTTCCCGCCGACGCGCGGCCCCGGCGCGCGCGCCCTGTCGCTGATCGAAGGCAAGCTCGAGACGCTCTCCGACGCGGTCCAGCGCGACGACCTGATGGTCGCCTCGCTGACCGACGCGCTGCAGGAGGGGATGCTGGTGCTCGACAAGGACGGGCGCGTGGTGATCGCCAACCGGCTGGCGCGCGAGTTCCTCGGGCTCGAGCAGGCTTCCGGCGAGGAGCTGCAGCAGCGCTTCGCGACCGCGCGCAACGCCTGCCCCGCGCTGGAGGGGGTGATCGTCGAAGGGCTCGACCGCGGCCTCGCCGTCCGGGAGAAGCCGGTCGTGCTGGCCGCCGGCCTCGGCGAGGCCCGCGAGCTGCAGGTCAACTCCTACGTGGGCCGCGGGCAGCGGCACTCGCACCACCTGATGCTGGTGCTGAAGGACCGGCGGCGGATCGCGGCGGTCGAGAAGAACCTGCGCGAGGCGTCCCGCCTGGCGGCGATCGTCCAGCTCACCGGCAGCTTCGCGCACGAGGTGCGCAACCCGCTCGGGGCGATCGGGATCAACCTCGAGAACCTGCAGCGCCGGATCGGGCGCGCCGGGGAGTCCGACCTGGCGGCCGAGAAGACGCTGCGCGTGCTGCGCGAGGAGGTGGTGCGTCTCAACGAGATCCTCGAGGAGTGGCTCGCGCTGACCGCGCCGGAGGAGCGCGCGGCGGGGGACGCGGACGTCGCCGACGTCGCCGACTCGGTCGCGCGGCTGCTGAAGGTCGAGGCGCGGCACCAGCGGGTCGAGTTGTCGGTCGAGCGCGATCCCGACCCGGGCCGGGCCGCGATCTCGACCGCGCGGCTGCGCCAGGTGCTGCTCAACCTCGCGCTCAATGGGCTGCAGGCGATGCCGTCGGGCGGCCGGCTCGTGGTGCGCGTCAAGGCGATGGGGGACCGCGTCGTGCTCGAGGTCGAGGACACCGGCAGCGGAATTCCCGAGGAGGTCCGCGACCGGATCTTCGACTTCCACTTCACGACGCGGGAGGAGGGGAGCGGGCTGGGGCTGGCGATCTGCCGCCGGATGGTGGAGGAGGTCGGCGGGACGATCAGCTTCCTCAGCCGGGTCGGCACCGGAACGACCTTCACCGTGACGCTGCCGGGGAGCGGACTGAGTCGGACCCGGGCCACCCCGGCCGGTCCCCTCGCCTGAGGCGGGTCAGTCGGTGCAGCGGCAGCGGGAGAGCGTGCGGTTGCAGGAGAAGCAGTAGCCGCTGGCGCGGAACATCTCGCGCATCTCCCCCTGCCAGGCGTCCGCGATCCCGATCCGCTCGACCTCCGACAGGCCGGCCGCGTCCAGCCAGAGGCGCATCGTCTCCAGCGAGGAGTTGTAGGCCCGGAGCAGCTCGAAGATGCCGACCGGGCCGCCGGGGGCGGGGGTCGGCTCAGCCGGCAGCGCGAGCTTGTTCGTGGTCGTTCTCATGGCGTCTCGACTCGCATGAAAGTACGGGCGATCCGCGGGAAAGGCGCGTGGAAACGGCGGAATCGGCGGGGTTTTTGCAGCAGCCCGGGACCGGGGGGGGCGGCCGGGGGGGGCGGGGGCGACGCGGCGCCCGGGACGGACTGGCGGAAGGGGTGGGATTCGAACCCACGGTACGGTTGCCCGTACACCGGTTTTCGAGACCGGCTCCTTAAACCACTCGGACACCCTTCCGCAAAGCGCCGG
>CAYZDB010000269.1:0-4429 GCA_964476985.1 uncultured Acidobacteriota bacterium
CCGGATGCCGCCGCCCGAGGTGCGGGCCCGCAGCACCGCGCCGCCGCCGTTCAGTTCGCCGCGCAGCTCGCTCCGGTCGCGCTCGCCGACCACCGTCACCGGCAGGTCGCAGCTCACGCTGCCGCCGCTGGACTCCGCGTCGAGCGTCAGCTTCGCGGCCGGGTCGACGGCGATCGTGATCCCGCCGCCCGAGGACTCGAGCGAGCCCCCCTTGCTGTTGCCGGACGCGAACCGGACGGCGATCGGCCCGCCCGAGGTGTCGGCCGTGACCTGGCCGCCGGCCTCGGAGATGTCGATCCCGCCGCCCGAGGTGTCGGCCGCGACGTCGCCGGTCACCTTGCTGATCCGGATCGGCCCGCCCGAGGTGTCGGCGTTGACGCTGCCCTCCACGTCCTCGATCGAGATCGGGCCGCCCGAGGTGTCGGCGCTGACCGGCCCCCGGATCCGGTGCAGGTCGATCGGGCCGCCCGAGGTGTCGGCCTGGACCCCGGCCTGCATGTCGGAGACCGAGATCGGCCCGCCCGCCGTCCCGACGTCGCACCGCGCGCCGCGCGGCAGTTCGACCTCGAACGCGAGCCCGTCGTTGCGGCCCCAGGAGAACCAGGACCCGACCCCGCTCCCCTTGCGCTTGACGACCAGCTTCACCAGCTGGGGGGAGGTCTCGTACTTGAAGTCGTAGAGGCTCTCGACGTCCTCGGCCCGCGAGGTGATCACGATCCGGGCGGTCGCCCGGTCGCTCCCCTTGACGGTGACCGGCCCGCCGTCGGTCTGCAGCACGAAGGCCCCGCCGGCCGCCAGCGGGAACTCCTTCTCGATCTTCGTCTCGGCCCCGGCGTCCAGGGCGGACGCCGCCATCAGCCCGGCGAGGACGCCGGCCAGCACCAGGATCGAACGGTGAACGCGCATCGTGGTCTTCCTCCCTCGGTTCTCATCCGTGAGACGCCCGGGCCTCCCGGAGGGTTGCAACGGAACCGGTCGGCTCGTCCCGCAGGATCAGCCCGTCCCGAACCTCGACGATCCGCCCGGCGCGGCGGGCCAGGGCCTTGTCGTGCGTGATCACGACCAGGGTCCGGCCCTGCCGCCACAGCTCCTCGAACAGCCCCATGATGTCGCCGCCCGACGAGGTGTCGAGGTTCCCGGTCGGCTCGTCGGCGAGCACGACGTCGGGGTTCATCGCCAGCGCCCGGGCGATCGCCACCCGCTGCATCTGGCCCCCCGAGAGCTCGGTCGGCCGGTGCTCCATCCGGTCCGCCAGGCCGACCCGATCCATCAGCTCGGTCACGCGGGCCTGGCGTTCCCTCTTCCCGACCCCGCCGAACAGCAGCGGCATCTCGACGTTCTCGAAGGCCGTGATCTGCGGCAGCAGGTTGAAGCTCTGGAAGACGAACCCCACCCGCCGGTTGCGGGCGTCGGCCAGCCCGTCGCGCGAGAGCGTCGAGATCGCCTGGCCGCACAGCTCGTACTCCCCCTCGGTCGGGGTGTCGAGGCAGCCGACCAGGTTCATCAGGGTCGACTTGCCCGACCCCGAGGGACCGACGACCGCGACGAACTCGCCGCGATGCACGACGAGGTCGATCCCGCGCAGCGCCTCCACCTTGACCTTGCCGGTGTCGTAGACCTTGCGGATCCCCGCCATGCGGATCACGACGCCGTCGGTCGCCGGGATCTCGCCGTTCCTGCGCCGCGGAAGGACGCTCATCGTCGCCTCACTCGTAGCGCAGCGTCTGCGCCGGGTCGACCGACGCGGCGCGCCGCGCCGGGAAATAGGCCGCCAGCAGCCCGACCAGCCCCAGGATCGCGGCGGTCGCGACGCCGATCAGCGGGGACACGGTCGGTTTGCCGAGGAACTCGAGCGCGTCGTTGCCGGCCGTCGGGATCAGCCCGATCAGCACGATCAGGACCATTCCCAGGACGAGGCCGATCGCACCCCCGACCACGGTGTAGAGCAGCCCCTCGAGCACCAGCGGCGCGACGATCCACGACGGCCGGGCGCCCAGCGCCATCTTCACGCCGATCTCGCGGGTCCGTTCCTTGACCGTGGCGTACATGATGTTCGCCACCCCGACGCCGCCGATCATCAGCGTCAGCGCGCCGATCACGCCGAGGAAGACCTGGATCCCGAGCAGGATGTTCCGCATGACCGAGCCGGTCTCGACGGTGTCCCAGGTCGGGAAGACCTTCTCGTCCGCCGGGTCGAAGCCGTATTTGGCGCCCATGATCCGGCGCACGTCGGCCAGCACCCGCGGCATCTCCGCCGGGCGCTCGGGCTTGAGCACGATGTTCCCGACCCGGTCCGAGCCGAACATCGCGACGTAGGTCGAGAGCGGGATCACGGCGTTTTCGGCATCCGGCCCGCCGTAGGTCCCCATCTGGATCTTGCGCTTCATCACCCCGACCACCGTGAACGGCGTCTGGTTGATCAGCAGCGTCTTCCCGACCGGATCCTCGTCGCCGAAGATCTCCTTCGCCCGCTCGTTGCCGAGGAACACGACGCGGCGCTTGGACGCCTCGTCCAGTGCGTCGATGAAGCGGCCGCCGGGCTGGGCGTAGAAGTTCCGCAGCTCGCCGTACTCCGGCGAGGAGCCGGTGAGCCGCCCATTGACCGTCTTGGCGCCGTAGGTGAAGGCGGTCCGCCAGTTCCGCATCTCGGCCACGATCCCGACCAGCCCCGGGATCCGCTCGCGCAGCAGGTTGACGTCGTCGACCCGCGGGCGGATCGCCCGCCCCGCCGGCAGCCCCTGCCAGGGCCGGCTGGTCTCGCCCATCCAGAGCACCGCCAGGTTCGTCCCCATCCCCGCGCTGCCGCGCGAGAGCTGCTGCTTGAGCGCCTCGCCGAAGGCCAGCAGCAAGAGCAGAGCGACCGAGCCCCAGGCGATCGAGGCGATCGTCAGGACCGCGCGCTTCTTCTGCACGCGCGAGGAGGCGAGGAAGAGCTGGAAGACGAGCCCGGCGCGCATCGTCCCTCCTAGAGCTTCATCGCCACGACGGGGTCGAGGCGCGAGGCGTCGCGGGCCGGGAAGTAGCCGGCGAGGAAGCCGATCAGGCCGAGCAGCCCCGCGGTCAGCAGCCCGACGGAGGGCGAGATCACCGGCTTGCCGACGAACTCGCGGAACCCCTCCGGGAAGACCGCGCAGATCGCCGCCGCCAGCAGCAGCCCGATCGCCCCGGAGAAGATCGTGATCAGCATCGTCTCGGCCATGAACTGCCGCAGGATCGAGCCGGCGCGGGCGCCCAGCGCCATCTTGATGCCGATCTCGCGGGTCCGCTCCTCGACCACGACGTTCATGATGTTCGAGACCCCGATCCCGCCGACGATCAGCGTGAGCGACCCGACGATCCCCAGGAAGGCGCGGAAGGCGAGCATGAAGGTGTCGATGAACTTGAAGCCCTCCGTCGTGTCCCACATCTGGAGCGCTTCCTTGTCGCTGGGGTCGAAGCGGTGGCGGCCGGCCAGGACCCGGATCACGTCCGCCTTGAGCCCCTCGGTGGCGTCGGTGCCGGTCGCCTTGAAGATCAGGTTGTCGACGTACTTGGCGCCGGTCAGCGCGCGGAAGGTCGATCCGGGGACGAACGCCTTGTCCTTGTCCCGCCCGCTGTAGCTCGAGTCCTGCGTCTTCTCCTTCAGCACGCCGACGACGGTGAAGGGCGAGCCGAGCAGCATGACCGTCTTCCCGACCGGCTCGGTCGAACCGAAGATCTCCTTCGCCAGCTCGTTCCCGAGGAAGATCACGCGGCGCTTGTCCAGCTCGTCGAGGGCATTGACGAAGCGGCCCCCCTCCTGCGGGATCAGGTTGCGCAGGTCGCCGAAGACCGGCCGGACCCCGGAGACGTCGACCGGCAGCGTCCGGGTGTTGTAGAGCAGCTTGAAGGTGTCGGCGTACTCGCCCGAGATCCCGGCCAGCCCCGCCGCCTGCTTCTCGACCAGGTCGATGTCCTCCTCGTCGACCAGGATCCGCCGCCCCTTCCCCAGCCCCTCGAACGGGATCGAGGTCAGCGACGGGAAGGCGATCACGATGTTCTCGCCCAGTCCCGCCGAATTGACCAGGATCTGCTTGTGGAACCCCTCGCCGAAGGCGAGCAGCAGGCTGATGGCGGCGGTGCCCCAGACGATGCCGAAGGCAGTCAGGAAGGTCCGCAGCTTCTGGCTCGCGAGGTCGCGCCCCAGCTGCCGCATCCCGATCAAGAGGCCCATCGTCCCTCCGGTCCCCGGCGCGCTATCCGCCGTCGTTAACCGGGCAGCCCGCTGATCTCCTTCGGCGGACGCTGGACCACCTTGTCCCCCTTGGAGAGCCCGGAGACGACCTCGACGTTCAGCCCGTCGGAGAGGCCGGTCGTGATCTCGATCTTCTTCGGCTCGGCTCCCGGAGCGTCGCCGGGGACCTCGACGAAGGCCTTCTTCCCGCCGTCCTCGAAGGTCACGAGCCGCTCG
>CAYZDB010000270.1:0-4424 GCA_964476985.1 uncultured Acidobacteriota bacterium
GCGCCGAGCGGCACGAAGAAGGCGTCGGTCGTGCCGCGGGCGCCGCCGGCGGCGGTCCAGTCGATCGCGAAGGCGAGCTTGTGGCCCGCCGGGGCGCCGGGTGCGACCGACAGGCCCAGGTGCGGCGGCAGCGACTCGGCCGCGGCGCCGGGCCCCAGGTCGGGCCACGCCGCGCCGGCCTGCGCGCGGCCCCAGGGCGTCAGCGGCCGCAGCGTCCCGGCGATCCCGCTCGCCGCGGCGCCGCCGTTACGCAGCGTGACCGCGAGCTGGCCGGCCTCGCCGGGCTCCAGCCAGCCGTCGCCGTCGGTGTCCTGGGCCACGCGGCTGGCGGTGGCGGAGAAGCCGGTCGGCAGCGGCCAGAGCGTCACGTCCAGGCGCGTTGCGTCGCCGCGCGTGCTCGCCACGGTGAAGGGGATCGTCCGCGGCTGGTACCCCGCGGCGCCGACCTCCAGCAGGTAGGATCCGGCCTTCAGCACGCGCTGGAAGTCGCCCACCGGCAGGTCGGTGTAGAACGGGTGCGTGCGGCCGGCGATCCGCAGGGTCGCGGCCAGCGGGGCGCCGGTCAGCGCGTCGGTGACGCGCCCGCGCACCCCGGTCAGGGCGCGCTCCATGTAGGACAGCATCGCCTCGCGGTTGTCGTTCCAGTACGCGTCGAGGGTGCTGGCGGCGGGGGTCTTGGTGGCGCTCAGCTCGATCGTGAGGTCGACGTCACCCTGCCAGACGTAGTTCCAGTCCTGCATCCCGCCGTAGAGCGTGTACCAGTCCGCGCCGTTGGTGACCCCCTGCGGGAACGACGAGCTGGCCGACATCGGCCCGTTGTCCTCGGCGTAGTCGAGCGAGATGTCGAGCAGCACGTCGTCGTCGGGCGCGGTCGAGTAGATCGGCATCCCGTCGGTGTTCCCGTCGTAGGGGTAGTTCGTCACCACCGCGCCGCCGTGGAAGTTGGCCGACAGCGTGGTCTGGTGCGCGAACTGCCAGGTCATCATCAGCCCGGTCTCCCGGGCGCGGCCGTCGATCGTGTTGACCGGGTCGTTCCAGAGGTCCGGGAAGTCGCGGTTCATGTCGACGCCGGCGGCGTTGTAGCGCTGGGCCAGCGCGTTGCCGTCGGGGTTCATCGACGGCATCAGCCAGATCTCGAGGTTGTCGACCAGCCGCCGGACCCGCGAGTCGGTGGCGTAGCGGTCGGTCAGCCAGTCGATCAGCCGCAGGACGTTCTCGGTCCCGACCTTCTCGTCGCCGTGGATGTTGGCGACGAACTTGAACGCCGGCTCGTCCTCCTCCGCGTCCGGGTTGTCGCTGATCTTCATCCACCACAGGTCGCGCCCCTGGACGCTCTTGCCGGCGGAGATCCGGCGCGCGATCGCGGGGTGGTCGGTGGCCACCTGCTGCAGCTGCGCGGTCCACGAGGCGTAGTCGTGGTAGGCCGCGTCCGGGGCGAGCGGGCCGTCCGCCTGCGCCTGGCGCGCCAGGAACTCGGCGAGCCCCGGGTCCGGCAGCTCGGTCCAGGCGAAGCCCAGCGCCTCGAGCTTGTCCATCTCCTCGGCGGTGACGTAGGCGATCACGTCGAGCCGCTCGTCGCGCACGACGTCGAAGCCGGCGTTCAGCAGCTCGGCGAAGTCGACGGGGCCGGCGTTCGCGATCCGCACGATCCGGTACTCGGCGCGGCCGGAGGGGCCGATCGGCCGCGGGGCCGGGCCGGCGGCCAGGGCCAGGGCGGGCAGCGCCGCGAGCAGGGCGACGAACAGCGGGCGAATCCGGCCGAGGCCGGGCGGGCGCGGCATGGGTGTGAGGCTCCCGGGGGGTGCTGGAAATGTACCCGAGTTCGGCGGAGCCGGCAGCGCGGGCCGGCACCCGGTCAGCGCGGAGCGTCCGCGGCGCGAGGCGCCGTCGCGGGCGCGGGTGCCGCGGCGGCGGGTGGTGCCGGCGGATCGGGCGGCAGGAGCCGGTCGACGAGCGCCTGCAGCCGCGCCTCGACGAACGGGAAGAACGGGTTGTGCCGCAGCCGCAGGAAGGTCCCGGCATCGAGCAGCAGCACGCCGCGCTCGCCGCGGACCTCGGGCCAGCCCAGGAAGATCCTCCGGTCGTCCGGCGGGCGGTGCGCGCCGTAGAGCGGGTCGTCGGGCGGGAAGGGCAGGGCGACGTGCGAGAGCGAGAAGATCCCCTGCGGCCAGCTCAGTCCGGTCGGCTCGCGGGCGACCGCGCCGGACCGCGCCGGCCGGCGGAGCGCGACCACCGTCCCGCTCTCCGCGTCCGCGCTGGTCAGCACCGTGAGGTCGAACGGCAGCGGGGCGCCCTGCAGCAGGTTCTCGTGCGCGGCGCGCGCCTCCGGGCGCATCAGCGAGAGCGCGGCGGCGTGGCGGTTGACGTCGAACAGAACGAGCGCGTGGCCGCCGGGGGCGAGCCGGCGGAACAGCGTGTCGACCACCGCCTGGGTCGAGACGGTGCCGTCGGCGACCGACTGGAAGGCCAGGATCGGCGCGACGCCGGCGACCCCCTGCGGGCCGGCCAGCGCGTCGAGCCGCGCGCGGATCGAGCGCGTGATCCGGTACATCTGGTGTGCGCCGTTGACCGCGAAGGAGTTGAACTTGTACGGGTCGTACTCCGGCAGGAGCGAGGTCCAGGCGGCGCTGGAGAACCCGGGGACCGGCTCCAGCCGCCCCTGGAGCCGCGCGAAGGCGGCCGCGCGCGAGACGCCGATCGCGGGGGAGAGCAGGACCAGCGCGGCCGGCCGCGGCAGGTCCTCGCCCTGCAGCCGGGCCAGCTCGTAGTCGACGGCCAGCGCGGCGCCCATCGAGTAGCCGGCGATCACGAGCGGGCGGTCCGGGCCGATCGCCTCGCGGACGGCGCGCGCGCCGAGGCGGACCGCGGCGTCCAGGTCCTCCTGGCGGACGTCGTGCAGCCCCGACGGCGCGGCCCCGTGGCCCGGCAGCCGCAGGCCGACCGCCGTGAAACCGCGGGCGTGGAACCACTCGGCGACCGCGCGCAGCGAGTAGGGCGAGTCGGTCAGGCCGTGCAGCAGGAGCACGCCGCCGCGCGGGGGATCGGCCGGGAGCACGAAGGTCCGGTTCCAGTTGGGGCGGCGCGCGAGCGGGTTGCTCCGGCTGCCGGGCGCGAAACGGTTGATGCTCTGCGCGCCGGGCTCGTCGACGGTGGCGCAGATCTCGCGCTCGAGCTGCGCGAAGACCGCGTCCTCGACGCGGCGGTAGTCGTCGAGGGTCCGGACCCGGTCCGCGTCCTTCGCCTCGAACTCGGCGTCGAGGTGGACCCGGTGCCAGACCTCGGTCTCGGGGAGCCGGTGGAGGTGGACCAGGTAGGTCGCGACGAGCGCGACGGCCGCCCCGGCCGCTCCGTAGAGCAGGAACAACGCCAGGTGCCGGAGGCCGCGACGCACGGCCGCGATCCCGCGCTACTTCAGGCCGTCCGCGACCTGCCGCTGCGCGTCTTCCGCGAAGAAGGCCGCGAGGCGGTCGAGCAGCTCCTGCTCCTTCGAGTCGATCCGTGCGCCGAGGCCGAAGAACGCGCCGGAGGCCTCCGCCACGCGGCGCGAGAGCGCGACGATCTCCTCGCCCTTCGCGACGTCCCCCTTGAGGAAGTCGCGCAGCACCAGCCGCAGCTCCTCGAGCAGCGTGCCGGAGGGGCGCGTGTCGAGCAGCGACGCCATGAAGAGCCACGGGGTGCTGCCGGCACCGTAGCCGCGGGCCTCGACCAGCTTCATCACCTCGGCCCGCTCGGCGCGCGAAACCGAGCCGTCGGCCCAGGCGACCATCGCGACCGGCACCAGGTCGAGCAGCGGGGCGGTCTCGGCCGTGATTCCCAGCGCCTTGAGGCGGTCGGCGAGCGTGACGTCGGAGAGCCCCGCGGCGCGGGCCAGCCGTTCCTTCTCGGCCAGCTCGGCGGCGCGGCGTTCCATCTCGTCGCGGACCTCGCGGCGGCGCTTGGCCTCCTGCTCGGCGAAGTACTTCTCCTCGTTCTCGCTGGGGCTGAGCGGCATCGGTCACCTCCGGGCCGCAAAGCTTACCGAGGAAAAACGGGGACAGCTACCGACTTACGGTAGCTGTCCCCGGATGGCGAGCAGGGCGAGCAGGTCGGGGCCGTAGCGCTCGAGCTTCGCGGGGCCGATCCCCTTGACGCGGGCGAGTTCCGCCAGCGAGGCCGGGCGTCGGCGCGCCAGCTCCTCCAGCACGCTGTCGTGGAAGACCGTGTAGGCCGGGGAGCGGGTCGCGGCGGCGCGGCCGCGGCGCCATTCCCTGAGGCGGGCGAGCAGCTCGGGGTCGGGCGGTTCGGCGGGCGGCCCCGGCAGGGCAGTCGGCGCCGCGCGCGTCGCGCCCCCGCCGCGGCGGGCCCGCGGCGGGGCGGCCTCGGGCGGCAGCCGCGGGGCGGGGAGCGCCAGTTCCGGGCGCGCCTCGCCTCTCATCGCGCGCACC
>CAYZDB010000271.1:0-4112 GCA_964476985.1 uncultured Acidobacteriota bacterium
TCGACCTGCCGGCCGTCCCGGATCTCCTGGTCGAAGATCCCGAACTCGTAGCGGATCCCGTAACCGATCGCCGGGATCTCGAGCGTCGCCAGCGACTCCAGGAAGCAGGCTGCCAGCCGCCCCAGCCCGCCGTTGCCGAGCCCGGGCTCCTCCTCGAGCGCCATCAGCTCGTCGAGCGTCAGGCCGATCCCCAGCCGCTCGATCGCGGCCTGCGCCGCGTCCCAGGCCCCGAGGTTGACGAGGTTGTTGCCGAGGTGCGGTCCCATCAGGAACTCGGCCGAGAGGTACGAGACGACCTTGACCTCGCGCCGCCGCAGCGTGTCGATCGTCGCGATCCAGCGCTGGAGCAGGCGGTCGCGCACGGCGTAGGCCGCCGCCATGTACCAGTCGTGCGGCGTCGCGATCCGCGGCGGCCGGCCCTGCGTGTACTCGACGTGGTCCAGGATCGCCTCGGCCAGCGCCTCCGGATCGAGCGCGGTGCGGACGTCGCGCCGCAGGGCTCCGGCTGCTGGCCGGGTCGTCTTGCGCCGGGCTTTCGACATGCCGTCCTCCGATCGTTCCGTCCGCGTCATGGTACTGCGCGCCCCCCGGGGCTGGAAGCGGTAGAATCGCTGCCCGACCGGGACACCAGGAGGCCACCATGGGAGCACCGAAGAAGGCGATCGAACGCGCGTCCAAGTTCGCGGCGCGCTACCGCGTCGACAAGCCCGGGAAGTTCCGCCTGAAGGACTGCGACGCCGACGACACCATGGGCCTCGGCAAGGAGGCCAAGGGGCGCGCCGCCGAGCTGCTGCAGGCCGGGGTCGACCACCTGGCCGAGCTGCAGGAGAAGCTTTACGCCCAGGACCGCTGGGGCGTGCTGCTGGTCTTCCAGGCGATGGACGCCGCGGGCAAGGACGGGACGATCAAGCACGTCATGTCGGGAATCAACCCGCAGGGCTGCCAGGTCCATTCCTTCAAGTCCCCGTCGGCCGAGGAGCTGGACCACGACTTCCTGTGGCGCACCAACTGCCGGCTTCCCGAGCGCGGCCGGATCGGGATCTTCAACCGCTCCTACTACGAAGAGGTCCTGGTCGTCCGCGTCCACCCCGAGTTCCTGGAGCGGCAGAAGCTGCCGCCGAAGCTGGTGACGAAGAAGATCTGGGACGAGCGCTACGAGGACATCAACGCCTACGAGCGCTACCTGGCGCGTAACGGCTTCGTGATCCGCAAGTTCTTCCTGAACGTCTCCCGGGAGGAGCAGAAGAAGCGCTTCCTGGAGCGGCTGGAGAACCCGGCGAAGAACTGGAAGTTCTCGCTGGCCGACGCCCAGGAGCGGGGTTTCTGGAACGACTACATGGACGCCTACCAGGCGATGATCCGCGCGACCAGCCAGCCCCACGCGCCCTGGTACGTGGTCCCGGCCGACAACAAGTGGTTCGCGCGACTGGTCGTCGCGGCCGCGGTCATCGACGCGCTGGAGGGGCTGGGCCTCGCCTTCCCGAAGGTCGACGAGGCCAAGCGCAAGGAGCTGGCGGCAGCGCGGGCGGCGCTACTCGGCGGCCGGTAGCCCGGCCCGCGGCAGCGCCTGGGGATCCTCCGGGCTCCAGCCGCCGCCCAGCGCCAGGTACAGGTCGATCACGGCCTCGAACTGCAGCCGCAGCGTCTCGGTCGACCGCAGCTGGGCCTGGAACAGCGAGCGCTCGGTGTCGAGCACCTCGAGGTAGCTGGTCACGCCGCCGTCGTAGCGCGCCCGCGACAGCTTCGCCGCCACCGCCGCCGAGGCCACCTGCCCCCTGCGGATCGCGCTCTCGTCCTTGAGCGTGCGGATCGCGGCCAGCGCGTCCGCCACCTCGCGGAAGGCGTTGTGCGCGACCTTCTCGTAGCCGAGCAGCAGCTGCTCGGTGCGGGCCTTCTCGACCTCGACGCGCTGCTTGTTCTTGCCGAACTCGAACAGCGGCCCGAACAGGTTGGCGCCGAGATTCCAGAACGAGGCGTTGCTGGTCAGCAGGTCGGAGAGGTCGGGGCTCTCGAGCCCGCCGGCCGCGGTCAGGCCGAGGCTCGGCCAGCGCAGCGCCTCGGCCACGCCGATCCGTGCGGTCTGGGCGTGGAGCTGCGCCGCGGCCGCCAGGACGTCGGGGCGGCGCTGGAGCAGTTCGGACGGCAGACCGGCCGGGACCTCGACCGGCAACGGCTCCTCGCTCAGCTCGCGGCCCCGCGGGATCGCCTGCGGGTTGCGGCCCAGCAGGAACGAGATCGCGTTCTCGGTCTTCGCGATCCCCCGCTGGAACTGCGTCACGGCCGCGGCGGCCTCGGCTTCCTCGATCTCGGCCTGGCGCAGGTCGAGCTCGGAGACGATTCCGCCGCGGAAGCGCTCGCCGATCAGGCGGGTCGAGTCCTGCCGCGCGGCCAGCGTCTGCTGGCTGATCAGCAGCTCCGCGTCGAGGCTGCGCAGCAGCAGGTACTGGCGCGCGACCTCGGCCACGAGCGAGATCGTGACCGCACGGCGGTTCTCTTCCTCGGACAGCAGGTCGGCCCGGGCCGCCTCGGACAGCCGGCGGTACTTCCCCCACAGGTCGACTTCCCACGAGACGCCGAGCCCGAGCTGGAAGTCGTCGCGCGGCCCGACCGTGCCGGGCGCGAACTGGTTGCTCGGGTTGGTCCGCGACGCGTCGGCCCCGTAGGTGAACGACGGGAACTGGTCGGCGCGCGTCACGCCGTAGCGGGCGCGGGCTTCCTCGATCCGCCAGATCGCGATCCCCAGGTCCTGGTTCTCGGCGATCGCGATCCGGACCAGCTCCTGCAGCACCGGGTCCTGGTAGACCTCCCACCAGGGCAGGTTGGCGATCGAGGCGCCGGTGGTGGCCGGCTGCGGATAGCTGGCCGGGGCTTCGAGCCGGGGGGCTTCGTAGTCGGGACCGAGCAGGCAGCCGCCCGCCGGCAGCAGCAGCGGGAGCAGGACGAGCGCGAGACGGCGTCTCATCTCAGTGCCCTCCCCCGTGGGCCGGCTCGCCGGGAGGCGATGCGCTCGCCGTGCCGTGCGCCGGGCGCTTCCCGCCGGTCAGCTTCTCGACCGTGACGAACAGCGCCGGGACCAGGAAGACCCCGACGATCGTCGCGATCAGCATCCCGGAGAAGACCGCCATCCCCATCACCTTGCGCGCCTCGGCGCCGGCGCCCGTGGCGCGCACCAGCGGCAGCACGCCCAGGATGAAAGCGAAGGCGGTCATCAGGATCGGCCGCAGGCGGAGCCGGGCCCCCTCGAGCGCCGCGTCGACGAGCGGCATCCCCTCGTGGAACTTGGCCCGCGCGAACTCGACGATCAGGATCGCGTTCTTGGCGGCCAGGCCGATCAGCATCGTCAGCCCGATCTGCGCGAAGACGTTGTTGACGTAGCTCTCGCTGGAGAAACGCGCCGCCCACAGGCCGAAGAACGCGCCGAAGGCGGCGAACGGCGTGCCCAGCAGCACGCTGAACGGCAGCGACCAGCTCTCGTACTGGGCCGCCAGGATCAGGAACACGACCACCAGCGCGAAGACGAAGACGACGGCCGCGGTACCGGCCGCGGCCACCTCCTGGTACGACATCGCGTTCCAGGCGTAGCCCATCCCGGTCGGCAGCGTCTCGCCGGCCACCGTCCGCAGGGCCTCGATCGCCTGCGCCGAGCTGTAGCCCGGGGCCGGCGTTCCGGTCACCTCGGCGGCGCGGAACAGGTTGAAGCGGTTGGTGTAGCTCGGCCCGCTCATCGGGTCGAACGCCACCATCGTCGAGAGCGGCACCATCCCCCCGCCGGCGTTGCGGACGTAGTACTGGCCCAGCGTGTCGGCGGTCGCGCGATACGCCGGCTCGGCCTGCAGGTAGACCTTGTAGAGCCGCCCGAAGCGGTTGAAGTCGTTGATGTACGCGCCGCCCAGGCTGGCCCCCAGCACGGTGTTCACGTCCGAGAGCTGGACGCCGAGCTTGAGCACCTTCTCGCGGTCGATGTCGGCGAAGATCTGCGGCACGCGCGCGCTGTAGGTCGTGAACGCGTTGGCGATCTCGGGCCGCTTCCGGGCCTCCGCGATGAACTTCTGGACCTGGTCCTCCAGGTAGGCCGGCGTTCCGCCGGCCTGGTCCTGGACCATGATGCTGAA
>CAYZDB010000271.1:4122-4423 GCA_964476985.1 uncultured Acidobacteriota bacterium
CGACCCGGCGCGCGCGAGTCCCAGCAGCGGCGCCTTGGTCGCCAGCGGCGCCGTGCGCGCCATCGCCGCGGCCGCCGGCGGCGCCGGCAACGGCGCCGATGCAGCCGGCGGAGCCTTAGCCGGCGCAGCCGCCGGAGCCGGTGCCGAGCCCGGGGATGGCCGGCGGCCCGAAGGCGTAGACCAGCGCGCCGGGGATCTCCCGCGCGAAGCGGCCGTTGAGCTTCCGGAGCAGCTGGAAGACGTGTTCCTCCTTGCTGCGCTCGCCCCACTCCTTGAGCGACACGAAGAAGAACGCGTTGTC
>CAYZDB010000272.1:0-4400 GCA_964476985.1 uncultured Acidobacteriota bacterium
CCGAGGCCGAGATCCGGGCCGCGCGCACCGCGGGAGAGGTTCCGGTCGTCGCCGGCGGGACCGGGCTCTACCTGCGCGGGCTGCTCAAGGGGGTCGCCGCCGCGCCGCCGCGCGAGCCCGCGCTGCGCGCCCGGCTCGACGCCCTGGCGGGGCGGCACGGCGTCCCGTACCTGCACCGCGTGCTCACGCGGCTCGACCCCGCGACCGCGCGGCGGCGGGCGCCGCGCGACCGGCAGCGGGTCATCCGCGCGCTGGAGGTCCGGCTGGCCGCCGGGGCCTCGCTGGCGGCGCTGCAGGGCGACGGCTTCGCGCGTCCGGACCGGTTCCCGGCGCTGCGCATCGGCCTGGCCGTGCCTCGCGAGCAGCTCTACCCGAGGCTCGACGCACGGGCCGCGGGCTACCTCGCCGCCGGCCTGGTCGAGGAGGTCCGCTGGCTGTTCGAGACGAGGCGCGTCCCGCGGGCCGCGAACGCGTTCCGGGCCCTGGGATACCGCGAGGCGCTGGAGCACCTCGAGGGTGGTTCCGGCCCGGGCGGCGAGGCGGTCCTGCTGGAGCGGATCCAGCGCAACACGCGGCGCTTCGCCAAGCGGCAGGCGACCTGGTTCCGGGGCGAGGCCGGGACCGAGTGGCACGACCCGCGCGAGCCCGGGCTCGCCGACCGGCTGGCGGCGCGGGTCCGGGAGGCCGGGGGGTAGACGAACGCCGCTCGGCTGGGGCCTATAATGCGGCCCATGAGCGCCGAGGAGCAGGATCTCCAGACCACCCTTCTGTCCCGCTTCCGCCGCGAGAACACCACCGTCGCGGTCTGGCTCGTGAGCGGCAAGCGCCTGGTCGGCCGGATCAAGGGCTACGACCGTTTCACGCTGCTGCTGGAGCACGCCGGCGCCGACCACCTCGTCTTCAAGCACTCGATCGCGACGATCGGCCCGGCGCGCGACTTCCCTCGCGACGGAGACCGGTGACGGCCGCCTGCGCCCGGCGGGCCGCTCCTCCGCCGTGACGCCCGGTCCCTAGCGCCGGAAGAGGCCGCCGCTGCGCCCCGCCTGCGCCGGCTCGGCCTGCGTCAGCTCCCGGATCCGGGCCTGCAGGCGCTCGATCTTGGCGTCGTACTCGGCCCGCTGCGTCTCGAAGCCGCGGTTCAACCGCTCCCGCTCCTCCTCGATCTGCTGCTCGCGCGAATCGCGGTCGGCGTCGGCCTCGTAGCGGGCCCGCAGCTCGGCCTGCAGCTGCGCGATCCGCTCGTCCCGCTCGGAAAGGTCCTGCTTCACGCGCTCCTGGAGGTCGTCGTAGAGCTTCTCGACCTCGAGCAGCTTGTGGATCCGCGAGTAGTCGGCGTTGGAGGGCATGGCCCCTTCCTCCCCCGGGGCGTCGGTCCCCTGGGCGGCGAAGAAGAACTTGCGCAGCATCAGGTCGAGATCGCCGGGATTGCCCGAGATCTCCATCGCCGTCTCCTTGGAGACGACGTTGTTGATCACCAGCGCCGCCAGCGACTGGTTCATCGACTGCATCCGGTAGTAGGAGACCGAGCGCTCGACCTCCTCCGCGATCTCGCCGATGTTCCCCTCGCGGATCAGCTTGCCGATCCGCGGCGAGTCGCGCAGCACCTCGACCGCGGCCACCATCCCCTTGCCGTCGGCCCGCTCGACCAGCTGGAGGCTGACGACCGCCTTGAGCACCTCGGCCAGCTGCTGGCGCACCTGCCGGTGCTGCTCGGCGGGGAACATGTCGATCACGCGGTCGATCGTCTGGGGCGCCGAGTTGGTGTGCAGCGTGGTGAAGACGACGTGGCCGGTCTCGGCGGCGGTCAGCGTCGTGCTCATCGTCGCCAGGTCGCGGTTCTCGCCGACCATGATCACGTCCGGGTCCTGCCGCAGCGCGTTGCGCAGCGCGTCGGCGAAGCTGGTCGTGTCGGCGCCGACCTCGCGCTGCGTGACGGCCGCCATCCCGTCGGTCAGCAGGAACTCGATCGGGTCCTCGATCGTCACGATGTGGACCAGGCGCTTGGCGATCACCTCGTTCATGATCGCGGCCAGGGTCGACGACTTGCCCGAGCCGGTCGGCCCGGTGATCAGGACCAGCCCCTGCCGCAGCTCGGCCAGCTCCTTCAGCACGTCGGGCATGCCCCAGTCGTCCAGCGAGGGGAAGACGAAGGGGACCCGGCGGAAGACCGCGGCCAGCGTGCCGCGCTGGAAGAAGATCGTGCCGCGGAAGCGCGACACGCCGGGGACCGAGTAGCCGAACTCGCAGGCCAGGTTGCGGTCGAGCTGCTCGAGCTGCCGGGCGTTGAGCGCCGCCTTCAGCATCGCGTCCAGGTCGGCCGGCTTGAAGGGCGGTCCCTTGAGCGGGACCAGCTTCCCCTTCAGCCGGAGCAGGGGCGGCCGCATCGGCTTCAGGTGCAGGTCGGACGCCTCCTGCTGGACCATGAAGCGCAGGAGGTCGTCGAGCTTGAACGCGGCCCGGGCCGTCTCCGTCGCGGGGCTCTCGACCGTGCTCACATCCGCTCCGTTCCCGCCGGGGGGCGGGGCTCAGGGGTTCTCGGGAAATCTAGGGTTCCGGGGGGCGGCGGGCCAACCCGGGTGCCCACGAACCCACGGTGGCCGCCAGACTGTTGGTGGTCCCCAGGGGAAGCCGCGTCCGGCGCGGCTTCCCGGCGATTCTCGGTGCACGGCCGGAGGCTCGATCCGGCCGCTCGTCGCCTCGCCGGGCGTGGCCGCCGCTCCGGGAGGGCCGGCCGGGGCGCCAGCAACACTCTTGTGGCCACCGTGCGTAGAATCCGGCCATGCGGGCCCTCGACCCCGTCCTCCGCCAGCTCACCCTGGCCAACCAGTTGACCCTGCTCCGGCTGGCGGCGATCCCGGCGTTCGCGCTGCTCATGCTGGAAGGGGAGACCGGCTGGGCGCTGGTGGTCTACCTGGGGGCGGCGATCACCGACCGGCTGGACGGGATCGCGGCCCGCCGGCTGGGGCAGTTCACCCCCCTGGGAGCGTTTCTCGACCCGGCCGCCGACAAGCTGATGATGCTCGTCACCTACGTCCTGCTGGCGCTCCCGGACCACCCGCGGACCTTCCCGCAGTTCGCGCTGGAGCACCACGTGCCGGCCTGGCTGACGCTGCTGGTCGTGCTGCGCGACCTGCTCATCGTGATCGTCGCGCTGGGGCTCTACCTCGCGCACCACGAGACGAAGTTCGCGCCGAGCCGCCTGGGGAAGTGGAACACCGGCTGGGAGATGGGGACGGCCGGCGTGTTCCTGCTGGCCAACGTCTGGGACCGGGTGCCGGACTGGCTGCTGGTGTTCGGGGTCTGGAGCATGACCACGATGCTGGTCACCTCGGGCGTGTCCTACCTGCTGCGCCTCGGCCGTTCGATGCGCGCCGCGAGCGGCGCGTGATCGCCTCCCCCGAGGTCCAGGCCCGGCTCGAGCTGGGGCGCGTGCTGGAGATGATCGCGGCGGGGACGCGGACCCCGATGGGACGCGACCAGGCGCTCGCCCTGGCCCCCGCGGACGAGCCCGGCGACGCGCTGCGCGCGCAGGACCGCGCGGCGGGGATGCGGCGCGTGCTGGCCGAGCGCGGGCGCCTGCCGCTGACGGCGGTCGAGGACCCGGCGGGGGTGCTCGACGAACTGGCCGTCGCCGGCCGGACCCTGCCCGGCCGCGAGATCTTCGAGACCGTGCGCCTGCTGGTGGTGGCGCGCGAGGTCGCGACCTTCCTGCGTGCGCTCGATCCCGACGACTTCCCGGCGCTGGCCGGGGAGTGGGCGCGCTTTCCCGAACTGGAGGGGGTCGTCGGCGCGATCGAGGGGAACCTCAGCCCGGCCGGCTTCGTCGAGGACGGCGCCTCGCCCGAGCTGGGCCGCGTGCGGCGCGACGTCCGCCAGCTCTCCGAGCGGCTGACCGAGACGCTCCAGAAGATCCTGCGCGCCGAGGCCGGCGGCCCCGTGCTGCAGGACGACTTCATCACGGTCCGCAACAACCGCTTCGTGCTGCCGGTCCGGACCGACGCGCCGCGCCGCTTCTCGGGGATCGTGCACGCCACCTCCGGGACCTCGCACACCCTCTTCGTCGAGCCGATGGAGACGGTCGAGATCAACAACCAGCTGGTGGCGCTCAAGGACGAGGAGCAGCGCGAGGTCGAGCGGATCCTGACGATGTACACCGAGCTGCTGCGCGCGGCGCGCGAGGAGATCGCGGAGACGGCGCGGGTGCTGGGCGAGCTGGACCGGCTGGAGGCGATCGCGCGCTGGGCCGACGCGGTGCGCGCAGTGCGTCCCGACCTGCAGCCCGGCGGCGGGCTGCGGCTGCGGAGAGCGCGCCACCCGGTGCTGGAGGCGACGCTGGCCGCCGCGACCCCGCCGCGCGCGATGGTGCCGGTCGACGTCGACCTGCCGCGCGACCTGCGCGC
>CAYZDB010000273.1:0-4392 GCA_964476985.1 uncultured Acidobacteriota bacterium
CCCCCGATGACCCCACGCCCGATCGAACCGTCGCGCCGCGCCCTCGCCGTCGCGCTGGCGCTGGCCGCCGCGGCCGGCCCCGCCGCCGCCGCGCCCGCGGCCGCGGCCGCCGCCGCAGCGGCCCCCGACGCGGTGGCGGCGCTGCTGCAGCGGGCCGAGGCCCGCTACCGCGCCAGCGGCGCGTTCCGCGTCAGCTTCCGGCAGAGCTTCGAGTCGTCGGCCTTCGGCGCCGGGGACGAGGCCCGCGGGACGATCCACGTCGCGCCGCCGCGGCGGGCGCTGTGGGACTACGACGAGCCGAAGGGACAGAAGGGGGTGCTCGACGGCAACACCTGGTGGTTCGTGGTCCCGGAGGACCGTGAGGTCCAGGTGCGCGAGGTCCAGCCCGGGGAAGACAGCCCGCTCTCCGACCTGCTGGCCGGGCGGAGCGACCTGCTCCGGCTCTTCGTGGCCTCCGCCGTCCCGGAAGGGGCCGCGCCGCCGCCGGCCGCCGGGCGCGGCTGGGTCGAACTGCGCCCGCGGACGCCGCGCGACGACATCGAGTGGTTGCGCCTCGAGATCGACCGCGCGAGCGGCGACGTGCGGCGGGTCGAGGTCGCCGATCCGCTGGGCGGCAGGATGCTCTTCGAGCTGGGCGCGCCGGTCCGCGAGGCGCCGCTGCCGGACGCCGCGTTCCGCGTCGACGTCCCGCCCGGCTGGACCCTCACCCGCTAGGAAACCGGGGACGGCGACCGTCATTCGCGGCTTACCGACTTGCGGTAGCTGTCCTTGGTTTCGGTTTGTTGTCCGGCTTCCGGGGGGGGTGCTATCCTCCCCGAATCGTGCGTTTTGACCGCCTTTTCCGGGCCCCGGGAGCCTCCCGGACGCGCCGCTGGTGTCGCCTTGCCGGGGCGATGCTCGCCGCGTTTTCGCTCGTTCCGGCGGCGCCGGCCGTGGTCCAGGTCGAGGTCACCGCGGAGCCCCAGGCCGTCCCGCCGCCCGGCGCGGCCGCGGCCGGGACTCCCGCGCGCCCGGTGGAGAAGGTCCCCGCGCCGGCGAAGACGCTGATCGAGGGGCAGGCCTTCGACCGCAGCGGCGCGTCGCTGCCCGGTTTCGCGGTCCGGCTCACGCTGCGCACCGAGACCGCCTCGCTCCCCTGGAAGCCGGTCGTGGTCACCGAGCGCGTCGTCGCCAGTGCCGTCACCGACGCCGCCGGCTTCTTCTCGCTCGCGCTGGCCGACGCCGACCTCGAGGGAACGTTGCTGCTGCGCTGCGGCGACCCGGCGAAGTGGGACGCGATCCGCTACGCCCCGCCGGTCGAGTACGAGGTCTCGTCGCGGATCCGCCGGGGGCGGGCGGCCGTCTTCAACTGCATCCCGGGTGACGCCGCGGGCTGGCCCGAACTGGCGCGCGAGATCAACCGGGCGGGCGGGCTGAAGACGCCGCGCGGCAAGGTGCTGCGGGCGCGCGGCCTGCCGCCGGAGACGGTGACGCTGGTCGACGGCGTGGTCGAGTGGCGCTACCCCGGCGCGGTCTACCGCTTCCGCGGCGCCGAGCTGGTCGAGGGGCCGCAGCCCGCCGGGACCAGGCCGTGAGCGGCGACTCGCGCCGCTCGGCCGCCGCGGCGGGGATCCCCGCGGCCGCGCTCTTCGAGCGGATCCACGCGCTGGTCGGGCCGAAGCTGGCCCGGGTCGAGGAGACGATCCAGGCCCACCTGCGCTCGCAGTTCGACCCGATCGACGACGCCGGCCGCTACCTGGGGCAGGGGTCGGGCAAGCGGCTGCGCCCGACGCTGGTCCTGCTCTCGTCGGGCCTGGTCGGCTACGAAGGGGAGCACGACGTCACGCTGGGCGCGGTCTTCGAGTTCGTCCACACCGCCACGCTGGTCCACGACGACATCATCGACGAGGCCGAGACCCGGCGCGGGCTCCCCTCGGCCAACCGCGTCTACGGCAACCAGTTCACCGTCCTGCTCGGGGACTACCTCTACATCCACGCGATGAACATGGCGCTGGCGGCGCGCGAGATCCGGGTGATCGACGTGCTGGCCGAGGCGACCGAGCGGATGATCGAGGGGGAGATCCTCGGCCACCACCTGCGCCACCGTCCCGACGTCACCGAGGCCCAGCACCTGGCGATCGTCGAGCGCAAGACGGCCTGGCTGTTCGCGGCCTGCTGCCGCGTGCCCGCGATCCTCGGCCACCGCGGCGCCGCGGCGGAGGAGGCGCTGGCCGGCTACGGGATGGCGCTCGGGCTCGCCTTCCAGCTGGTCGACGACCTGCTCGACGTGACCGCCGACGAGAAGACGCTGGGCAAGCCGGTCGGGCAGGACCTGTGCGAGGGGCACCTGACGCTCCCGTGGATCGACCTGCTGCAGTGCGGCACGCCGCGCGAGCGCGACGCGGTGCTGGCGGCGCTGGCCACCGGCCGCTTCGAGACGATGCCGTTCGCCGAGCTGCGGGCCGCGCTGGAGCGCACGGGTTGCCTGGCGCGCACCCGGGCGCTGGCCGAGCAGTACGCCGAGCGCGCCCGCGGACTGGTCGAAGGGTTCGCGCCCGGTCCCTACCGCGACGTGCTGCTGGAGTTGCCGCTGACGATCCTCGACCGCGACCGCTGATCGCGGTGCTACCATCCGGGTTTTGACGCCAGAAAGGGACACGGTCCGATGCTGCGGATCGAGCGCATGGAGGTCGTCGGCTTCAAGAGCTTCCCGGAGCGGACCGTCGTCGATTTTCCGGACGGCGTGACCGCCGTCGTCGGGCCCAACGGGAGCGGGAAGTCGAACATCGTCGACGCGATCTCGTGGGTCCTCGGCGAGCAGTCCGCGCGCGCGCTGCGCGGCGGGCGGATGGAAGACGTGATCTTCGCCGGCACCGAGGGTCGCGGCCCGGGCGGGATGGCCGAGGTCACGCTCGAGCTGTCGGCCCGCGAGGACATCCTCCCCGGCAGCCGGACCAAGGTGACGCTGACGCGGCGGCTCTACCGGACCGGCGACAGCGAGTACCTGATGGACGGCCGCCCGACGCGGCTGGCCGACATCCGCGGCCTGCTCGAGCAGGTCCGGGCCGGCGAGCGGACCTACGCCATCGTCGACCAGGGCCGCGTCGGCTCGTTCGTCACCAGCAAGCCGCGCGAGCGGCGCCAGTTCATCGAGGACGCCGCGGGGATCGCCAGCTACCGCCAGCGCCGCCGCCTGGCGGAGATGAAGCTCGAGGCGACCAAGGCCAACCTGCTGCGGGTCGACGACATCCTGCGCGAGGTCGAGCGGCAGCGCCGTTCGCTGCAGCGGCAGGCCTCGCTGGCGCGCCGCGCGCGGCGCCTCGACGAGGAGCTGCGCGGGCTGAAGACGCTCTGGTACGGCCGGCGCTCGGTCGGGCTGGAGCGGCGGACCGAGGAGCTGTCGGAGTTCGCGGCGGTCGCGCAGCGGGAAGGGGAGCACCTCGAGGCCGAGCGGTCCCGCCAGGCGCGGGTCGTGGCCGAGGTCCGCGCCCGGCTCGAGGCGTCCCACGCCGCCCGGACCGCGGCGGTCGACGAGGCCCACCGGCGGCAGCTCGACGAGGAGCGGCTGGCGGCCGAGATCGAGGCCGCGCGGGCGCGCGCCGGGACGCTCGAGGAGGAGGCCGGCCGGCAGGAGGACGAGGGCCGGCGGCTGGCGCTCGACCGCGCCGCGCGCGTCGCCGAGCGCGACTCGCTGGCGCGCGACGTCGAGGGGCTCGACGGGCGGCTGGCCGCGCTGGCGGGCGAGGTCGCCGAGGCCGAGGCGCGGGCCGAAGCGACGCGCCAGGAGCACCGCGCGCTGGCCGACGAGGCGACCCGCCTCGAGCGCGGGCTCTACGAGAGCCTGCACCAGCGCGCCGAGATCGTGGCCCGCCTGTCGGCGGCGCGCGAGGCGCTGACGCGCGAAGGGAACCGCGCCGACGAGGCCCGCGCGGCCGGGGCCCGGATCGGCGCCTCGCGCAGCGAGGCCGACGCGCTGGTCGAGGCGGCCTGGGCCGCGCTGCACGCCGCGGACGCCGAAGCCGCGGCCCGGCTGCTGGCGGTGCAGTCGGCGCGGCAGGCCGAGGCCGACGCCGCGGCCGCGCTCGACGCGGCGCGGCGCGACGAGGCCGGGCTGGCCTCCGAGCTCGACAAGAAGAGCGGCGAGAGCGCGGCGCTGGCCTCGCTGGCCGTCCGCCTGGCCGGAGCCGACGCCGCGCGCGAGGCGCTCGAGCGGGCGCGCGAGGCGCAGCTCGAGGCCCGCGGCGTGGCGGCCGACGCGCTCGAGGTCGACCCCGAGGTCGAGCGCGCGGCCGAGGCCTTCCTGTCCGGCCTGCTGCCGGGCGTCGTGGTCGACGGGGAAGCGGACGTGCTGCGCGCGGCCGGGCTGGGGCTCGCCGGGCGCGTGAACTACCTGCCGCTCGACGCGCCCGACGG
>CAYZDB010000274.1:0-4359 GCA_964476985.1 uncultured Acidobacteriota bacterium
CTGACCGGGCTGTCGCGCCACTACTTCGGCGCGGCGCTGCCGATCGTCGTGCACGGCTACGACTACCCGGTGCCCGACGGGCGCGGCTACGCGGGCGGCGTCTGGCTGCTGCCGGGGCCGTGGCTGGAGCCCGCCTTCCGGCAGAAGGGCTACCAGGCGCTGGCCGAGCGCGCGGCGATCGCGCGTGCGCTGATCGACCGCTTCAACGCCGTGCTGGCGGCGCTGCCGGGCGAACCCGGGCTGGGCCACCTGCGCTACGCCGACCTGCGCGGCACGCTCTCCGGCGAACTCGCCGGCCGGCGCTACCGGCGCTCGTGGGAGAACGAACTGCACCCGACAGCGCGTGGGTTCGAGCGGATCGCGGAGCGGCTCGCGTCCGCGATCCCGTAGCGGCAACGGCGGCGCGCGTCCTGCCTTGACGGCGCGCGCGGGCGGCCCGTACGCTTCGAACCGGGAGGAGACGCGATGAGCCACGGCCCCGCCGGCCCGCGCCGATCCTGGACCTTCGCGGAGTACCGCGCGCTGCCCGACGACGGGCTGCGCTACGAGGTCCTGGACGGGGAGCTCGTCGTGGTGCCGTCGCCGAACATCCGCCACCAGCGGATCCTGCTCGAGCTCGCCGTCCGGCTGCGGACGTGGCTCGACGCCCACGACTGCGGCGAGGTGCTGATCGCCCCGCTCGACGTGCGGCTGCACGAGCGGACCGTCTGCCAGCCCGACCTGCTCGTGATCGCGACCAGCGACCTGGCGCGGCAGCCGGAGGGGTTCGTCGACGGCCCGCCCCTGCTGGCCTGCGAGATCCTCTCCCCAAAGACGCGCGGACGCGACCTGATCCGCAAGCGTTCGCTCTACTCCCGGTTCGGCGTGCCGTGGTACTGGGTCGTCGACCCGGACGGGCGCTCGGTCGAAGAACTGCAGCTCGACGGCGACGCCTACGCCACGGTCACCCGCACCGTGGCGCCGGCGCGGTTCGCGTCGGCGCTGTTCCCGGGGCTGGAGCTCGACCTGGACGCGCTGCTGCCCCCGCCGTAGCGCGCCGTTCTCGCGTCGTCCCGCCGGGCGTCGCCGTATACTCCGGACGCCCCCCTCGGCCTCGGAGGTTCCATGCCGTCCGCGTTCCTGCCGCGCGCGCTCGCGGCCCTCGCCCTGCTGGCCACCGCCGCCCTCCCCGCCGAGCCCCAGTGCGCCTACCCGACCCCCGTCACGCCCGCGACCTGCGAGGCCGCCAAGACCTACAACGCGCAGACCGGCGGCGTCTCGCTGCTGGTCTGGGTCGACGGGCAGGTCGTCTGCGAGGACTACCGGCCCGGCAGCGGCCCGGCGGTCGCGCACGAGCTGTGGAGCTGCACCAAGAGCTTCTCCGGCGCGATGGCCGCGGCCGCGCTGGAGGACGGGCTGATCGCGTCGTGGGACGAGAAGCTCGTCGGCACGATCCCGGAGTGGCAGGGCGACCCGCGCAAGTCGCAGGTCACGCTGCGCCAGCTGCTGTCGCTGCGCAGCGGGATCCAGGCCGAGATGGACGGCGGCGGCACGCCGACCTACGCGCAGTCGCTGACGATCCCCGCCACGCACGATCCCGGCACGTTCTGGGAGTACGGCTCGGTGCCGTACCAGGTTTTCGGCGAATTCATGCGCCGCAAGCTGGCGCCGAGCTACGTCGATCCGCTGGCCTACCTGCAGGCCCGGATCTTCACGCCGATCGGCGCCCAGTACGCGGGCTGGACCCGCGGCAGCGACGCGATGCCGCACCTGCCGTGGGGCTCGCAGTGGGTCCCGCGCCAGTGGATCAAGTACGGCGAACTGGTCCGGCTCGGGGGCTACTGGCCGCCCACCGGGCAGCAGGTGATCGCGCAGGAGCTGCTCGACGAGGCGTATCACGGCTCGGCGATCAAGCCCGACTACGGCATGACCTGGTGGCTGCCGCTCCCGGCCGAGGTGGGCAAACCCTGCGACGCGGTGATGGCCTTCGGCCTGGGCTCGCAGAAGCTCTACGTGATCCGCTCGCTCAAGCTGGTCGCGGTGCGCCAGACCAACAATCCCTGGGACGGCCTGAGCTACAGCGACAACACCTTCCTCGACCGGCTGCTCGCGCCGCCCAACCCGCAGGACGACTGTCCTCCGGCCGAGGCCGCGGGGCTGAGCGTCGCGCGCGCGGGCGAGGACCTGCTGTTCGACTGGGCGCCGGTGAACGACGACGCCACCGGCAACACGGAGCTGCTGGGCGGCTACGAGCTGTCGTGGGCGACGCGCCCCGACTTCGCCGACGCGCAGCCGCTGGCGACGACGGCGGGGCCGGTCTCCACGGCTGCAGCGCCGGGCGCGGGCGGGGCCGCGGGCGCGACGCTGGTCTTCTACCAGGTGCGCGCGCGGGACAAGTGCGGGAACGTGGGGCCGTAGGACCTCAGCTCCGCGGGCGCGTGTACGCCGCGAGCGTCACGGCCGTCCCGGGGAAGGCCGCTGCCAGGCGCCGGTCCGCGGTGACGAGCGGCACGCCGAGCTCGACCGCGAGCGCGGCGAACTCGCAGTCGTAGGCGGTGCACCCCGTGGCCGTCGCCAGCTCGAGCACGGCGCCGGCGTCCGATTCGTACTGGCGCCCGCCCAGCGCCAGCTCCGCATCGGCGAAGTGCTGCAGGGCCTGCGAGAGGCTCAGCGCTCCACGGCGAATCAGGGTCGCGAGGACGTTCCGGAACTCGCTCCGCCAGAGCAGCGGGGCGGCCCAGTCCGGGTCGCGTCGATGGGCCGCCATCGCGAGCGGGGACTGCGCGGTGTCCACCAGGAAGTAGGCGAGCACGTTCGTGTCGACGACGATCACGGACGGCCCTGCCGGATGGCCTCCCGGATGAACCGTGCACTGTACGGCCCGCCTCGGACCCGTGCGCGGGCTGCGGCTGCCCGCGCCCTCACGGCTTCGGGGTCGACGCGCTCCGGCCGGACCGCCTCCTCGAGACAGAAGATCACCTCGGCATTGAGGCTGCGGTGGTTCCGTCCCGCACGCGCCTTGAGGCGTTCACACAACTCGGGGGAAAGTCCCTTGATGGTCAGGCTGGGCATCGCGATCCGCTCCCGGGCGGAGACCTGGGACGGCTCTCCCGGATGGTGGTGAAGTGCAACCATTTTGGAATCTACCTCCAACGCGCTCGTGCGGCCACCGCGCGAGCGAGGAGGGTGTCATGCGCCCCTCGGCTCGGCCCGTCTCCGCGTGCTCCGGCGTCCCGCGCCGGCAACCTGCCTGGGCCTCCTCTGCCTGGTGCGCGAGGGGAGCGCCGCGGACGTGGGGCCGTGGGCCCGGGACCGCACGGTAGAATCGCTCCGGTGAGGCCCTCCGGCGCATGAGCAACGAGCCCGGGAAACCGCGTGATCCGCGGGAAGACGCCGAGACCCGGACCACCTGGGGGCGGGGCGAAGAGATTTCGCCCACCTCCGACTCGCCGCCTCCGAGCGGCGGACGGCCCGCGGCCGACCCGCCGCTGCTCACCGCCGGCGACCGCCTCGGCGAGCGCTACGCGGTGACGCGCCTGATCGCCCGCGGCGGGATGGGCGAGGTCTACGAGGCCTTCGACCGCGAGCTGAACGAGCGCGTGGCGCTCAAGACGATCCGCCCCGAGCTGGCCGGCAGCGCGGCGACCGCGGAGCGCTTCCGGCGCGAGATCCAGCTCGCGCGGCGCGTCACGCACCCGAACGTCTGCCGGCTGTTCGACCTGGGCAACGCCGAGGGGCCGCGCGGCCCGGTCTCGTTCCTGACGATGGAACTGCTCGAGGGGGAGAGCCTCGCCGAGCGGCTGCGCCGCACCGGGGCGATCGATGCCGAAACCGCGCTGCCGATCGTGCGGCAGGTCGCGGCCGGGCTCGACGCCGCGCACCGCGCCGGCGTGATCCACCGCGACTTCAAGAGCGGGAACGTCCTGCTCGTTCCCGAGGGCGACGGTGTGCGCGCCGTGGTCACCGACTTCGGGCTGGCGCGGCGGGTCGAGACCGGAAGCGATCCGGCGATCACGATGTCGGGCGGCGGGCTGGTCGGCTCGCCGGCCTACATGGCCCCGGAACAGGTCGAAGGGCTCGAGCCGACCCGTGAGGCGGACATCTACGCGCTGGGGATCGTGCTCTTCGAGATGCGCACCGGGGCGCTGCCGTTCTCCGGCGCGACGCCGATGTCGGTCGCGGTCAAGCGGCTGACAGAACCGCCCCCGGTGCCGAGCGCCGTCAACCCGGCGATCGAGCCGGCCTGGGAGCGGACGATCCTGCGCTGCCTGGCGCGCGCTCCGGGCGAACGCTTCGCGTCGGCGGAGGCGGTGGTCGCGGTGCTCGAGGGGCGCGCGCCGGGCGCGGTCGAAGCGGCGGCGCGGGTGGCGGAAAGATGGC
>CAYZDB010000275.1:0-4359 GCA_964476985.1 uncultured Acidobacteriota bacterium
CGATGTGCAGCAGCAGCGCCCCGGCAGGCATCGCCGGCAGCACGAGCGGGCGGGTCAGCGACACGCGACGCTCGAGCAGTGCCGCGGCCTGCCGCGTCAGCAGGTCGAGGCCGAGCGGCGGCCGCCCCGCCGCGCGCCAGGCCGCGGGGTCGAGTGCCGCCAGCGCGGGGACCGAGTCGACGCCGTGGCGCACGAGCAGCCTGCGGCGCGTCCGCGTCATGCCGTCGACGAGCGACAGGTCCTGGCGCTCGAGCAGCTCGGGAACGCAGGTCCCGCGCCAGCGGCAGCCGGCGCAGCCCGGTCCCAGGAAAGGGAAGGTCTCCCCGCCGTCGGCCGCCGCGCCGCCCTCCGCGCCGCCGGCCGACGCGCGCTCGACGATCGCCTCGACCTGCGCCACCGCCGAGGCCAGCACGTGCCGCAGCTCGCCCAGCGGGAAGCGCTCCTCGCGCCGGTCCCCCAGCACGAGGAAGCCGTGGTCCGGGTCGCGGCCCTGCAGCTCGCCCAGCAGCCGGCCGCCGTAGGCGACCTGCAGCACCTGGTCGGCCCGCGGGGAGAGGCCGGCCTTGACGTCGCCCGGCTCGTAGTGGAACGGGCCCAGCCTCGACGCCCCGTCGACGCGCCGCAGCAGGTCGGGCACGGCGAGGTGCCGGCCGTCGTACAGCACGGCCTGGTAGACGCCGGGCACCCCGGCCTCCAGCAGCGCGCGGGTCCGGCGCGCCCCTTCGGCGAAGTCGCCCGGCGGGTGCTCCGGCTGCGGGTAGCCGAGCGCGGCCGCGACCTCGGCCTCGAGCGCCAGGCCGTGCGCCAGCAGCCGCGCGGTCGCGGTCCCCGGCGGCGTCCGGGCCTCGCGCGGCAGCCGCCGGTCGAGTGCGATCCGGTGCGGGCAGACGGCGAGGTCGTAGAGGTCCGTCGCGCGGACGCGCGCGGCCGGGACGGGGCCGCTCACCCCTCGCGCGGCCCGGCGAGCGCGCGGTCGACCGCCTCGCAGAGAACGTGCGCGACGAGGATGTGGACCTCCTGGACCCGCGCCGTGACCTCCGACTCGACCACCAGCGCGACATCGCAGCGCGCGCGCGCCGCCCCGCCGTCGCGCCCCAGCAGGCCGATCACCGCCAGCCCGCGGGCCCGCGCCCCGTCGATCGCGTGCAGCACGTTGGGCGACGATCCCGAGGTCGTGATCGCGACCAGCACGTCGCCCGGGCGGCCCAGCGCCTCGACCTGCCGCGCGAAGACCCGCTCGAAGCCGTAGTCGTTGCCGATCGCGGTCAGGGCGGAAGTGTCGGTCGTCAGCGCGACCGCCGGCAGCCCCCGGCGCTCGCGCAGGAAGCGGCCGGTCAGCTCGGCCGCGATGTGCTGCGCGTCGGCCGCCGAGCCGCCGTTGCCGCAGAGCAGCACGGTCCCGCCGCGGGCCAGGGCGGAGGTCAGCAGCTCGGCCGCGCGGGCCAGCTCCCCGGCTTGCCGGTCGAAGAAGCCGCGCACGGCCTCGTGGTGCTCGTCGGCGATCGCGCGGATCTCGTCGGGGCGCATCGGCGGGGCCTCCCGGGGCGGGCCATTCTAGCCCCCCGCCGCGGAAGGGCGCGGGCCTTACCGCGGAGCGGTCGCAGCTTGATGGAACCCCGGTCCCGGTGGCAGCATGGGGCCATGGGACGAGCCTCCCCCTCGCGGCTGGTCGACCGGATGCGCGACGCGGGCATCCGCGTGACCGCTCCGCGCCGCGCGATCGTCCGCGTGCTGGAGGAGGCGGGGGACCACCTCGACGTCGAGGAGATCACCGAGCGGGCCCGGGCGCTCGACCCCTCGGTCCACCGCGCGACCGTCTACCGCACGCTCGGGCTGCTCAAGGGGCTCGGGCTCGTCGACGAACTCGACCTGCTCCACCTCGAGGGGGACCGCCACTTCTACGAGGTCCGGCGCGAGACCGAGCACGCGCACGTGATCTGCCTGACCTGCCGCCGGGTGCTCGAGCTCTCGGGCCACGTCATGGCGGAGCTGCGCGCCGACCTCGAGCAGGAGACCGGCTTCGCCGTGAAGTTCCTGCGGATGGAGGTCGGCGGCGCCTGTCCCGACTGCGCCGGCCGCGCGCGCCGGGCCGCGGCCGCCGATCAGGCGTAGGCGGCGAGGAACCGCTCCGCTTCCTGCAGGAAGTAGCGCGGCGCGCTCCAGCAGGCGGGGGGCGCAGCGCCGGGGACCATCGCGACCGCCATGGCGGGTGCGCGGCGGGCCACCTCGTGCAGCGCGATCGCGGCGGGGCCGTCGGCCTCGCCGGAGGCGACCAGCAGGCCGGGGCAGTGCGGGCGGCCGGCCAGGAAGGGGTATCCCGGCTGCGCGGCCAGCCCGGCGAGGTAGTCGCGGTAGGCCACGCCGAACGCCGCCCCGGCGCGCGGGCCCATCTCGTTGAGGCCGGGCCAGGGCTCCGGGCCGAGCGCCTCGTGGATCCCCGGCAGCGAGTCGACCAGGACGCACGAGACGCGGCGTGGCGCGCCGGCGGCCAGGTTGAGCGCGACCAGCCCGCCGAACCCGACCCCGATGACCGCCGCCGAGGAGATCTCGAGCGCGTCCAGCACCGCCTGCGCGTCGGCGACCGAGCGCTCGAGGCAGGCGTCCGGGAAGAACTCGCGCCCGCCCGATGCGCCGTGACCGGCGAGGTCGAACCCGACCACCCGGCAGCCGCGCGCGACGATCCACTCCGCCACGTTGCCGAGGTGCGGGTCGCTGTAGCCCGCGAAGGTCCCGAGCGCGTGGTGGATCAGCAGCACCGGCACGTCGTGGCCGATGGACTGGGCCCACAGGCCGTAGCCCGGCCGGTCGACGGTCAGGGTCGAAGCGAGCGCCTCGGTCACGCCCCCCGTATCGGCCGGTGCGGGGGGGACTTGAGGGGCGGTATAGTCCGGCCATGGTGATCAGCCGCCGCGTCGCCGAGAACCTGCAGCGCGCCTCTTGGATCCGCCGGATGTTCGAGGAGGGGGCCCGTCTCAAGGCCGAACGGGGCGAGGACCGCGTCTTCGACTTCACCCTCGGCAACCCCGAGGTCGAGCCGCCCCGGCTGGTGATCGAGGCCGCCCAGCGCGAGCTGGCCTCGCCCCGGCCGCACCGCCACGCCTACATGCCCAACGCCGGCTTCCCCGAGGTGCGGGCCGCGATCGCGGGCCGGCTGGCCGCCTCGACCGGGCTGCCGTACACGGCGAACCACGTGCTGATGACGGTCGGCGCCGGCGGGGCGCTCAACACGGTGCTCAAGGCGCTGCTCGACCCGGGCGACGAGGTGATCGTGCTCGCGCCCTACTTCGCCGAGTACACCTTCTACATCCAGAACCACGGCGGGACGATGGTCGTGGTGCCGACGCGCGACGACTTCCAGCCCGACGTCGCAGCGATCGCCGCGGCGATCACGCCCCGCACCCGGGCGATCCTCGTGAACTCGCCGAACAACCCGAGCGGCGTGATCTACCGCGCCGCGATCTACGAGGAACTGCAGGCGGCGCTGCAGCGCGCCGGTCAGCCCATCGTCGTGCTGGTCGACGAGCCCTACAAGGCGCTGACCTACGACGGTCTCAAGGCCCCGGAGGTCCCGGCCCTGGTGACGCGCGCGGTGACCGCGACGTCGTGGTCCAAGGCGCTGGCGTTGCCGGGCGAGCGGATCGGTTACCTGGCGCTCTCGCCGCGCCTGCCTGAGGCGGCCGCCCTGTTCGAGGCCTGCTGCTTCACGCAGCGGGTGCTGGGCTTCGTCAACGCGCCGGCGCTCTGGCAGTGGGTCGTGGCCGACGTCGGCGACCGGACCGTCGAGGTCGCCCCCTACCAGCGCAAGCGCGACCTCGTCTACGAGGGGCTGACCGGGATCGGCTACCGCTGCGTCAAGCCGGAGGGGGCGTTCTACGTCTTCCCGGAGACGCCGCTCGCCGACGACGTCGCGTTCGTCCGGCTGCTGGCCGACGAGGGGGTGCTGGCCGTGCCCGGCTCCGGCTTCGGTTGCCCGGGGCACATGCGGATCTCGTTCACGGTGCCCGAGGACACGATCGTGCGCAGCCTGCCCGGCTTCGCGAAGGCGTTCGAGCGGGCGCACGCCGCGCGCTGACCGCCCGCGATGGCCGGCGCACGGGCGAAGGGCGGCGGTCGGGGCCGGACGCTGCGGCGGCTCGCCGCGGCCGTCGCCGGCGCGCGCGCGCTGCTCGTCGCGTGGCAGGCGCTGACCTGGCCGGACGTCGCCGCGCTCGCGACCGAGAATCCCGGGACGACCGCCTTCATCGAGGCCTGGCGGGCCCGGCAGCGCGCCGCAGGGCAGCCCGATGCGCCGCAGCTCCGCTTCGTCCCCTACGGCCGGATCGCGGACGACCTGAAGCGTGCGGTGCTGGTCGGCGAGGA
>CAYZDB010000276.1:0-4338 GCA_964476985.1 uncultured Acidobacteriota bacterium
CGCTGGCCGAGGGCGCGGTCGGCGCGCCCGCGGGCCCGGCCTGGGCCGCGGCGGCCGCGGTCGTGCTCGCCGCGATCGGCGGGACGTGGCTGCTCCAGCCGGGCTGGATCGGGATCGGCGGCAGCACCGCCACGGTGGCGGAGCTCGACGGCCTGCTGCTCAACGTCGGCCGGGTCGGCGCGATGCCGATCGCGCGCGGCGCGAAGGTCGCCTACGGCGAGACGATGCGGACCGGCAAGGAGGCCGGCGCCGTGGTCGTGCTGGCCGACGGCTCCCGGATCGAGCTGGCGCCGCGCACCGAGCTGACGCTGGCCCGCGCAGCCGACGGGACCGACATCCGGCTCGGCGGCGGCCAGGTGATCGTCGAGGCCAGCAAGCAGGGCTCGGGCCACCTCTACGTGACGACCCCCGACAGCCGGGTGGCGGTCAAGGGGACCGTCTTCTCGGTGCTGAGCGGGGCCAAGGGGACGCGGGTCTCCGTGCTCGAAGGCGCGGTCGAGGTCGACCACGGCGAGGAGCGCGCGATGCTGCGGCCGGGGCAGCAGTTCACCAGCTCGCCCGCGCTCTCCGGCGCCTCGCTGGAGGACGAGATCGGCTGGTCGCGCGACGCCGACCGGCACCGCGCGCTGCTGGCCGAGTTCACCGCGCTCTCGCACGCGATCGACGCGCTGCCGGGGCCGGCCCCGCGGACCTCGACCCGGCTGATGGACCTGATGCCGCAGGACGCCGTCTTCTTCGCCGCGCTGCCCAACCTCGCCGGCCGGATCGACGAGGCCTGGCGGCTGTTCCTCGAGCGCGCGCACGGCAACGAGACGCTCGGCGCGTGGTGGCGCGAGCACGCCGGGCCGCAGCACGAGGCGGAGCTCTCGGCGGTGGTCGAGAAGGTCCGGCTGGTCGGCGGCGAGCTGGGCGACGAGATCGCCCTGGCCGCGCTGGCGGGCGGAGCGGATCGGCCGTTCTCCGGGCTGGCGCTGGTCGCGACCGTGAAGAACGAGGCCTCCTTCCGCGCGCTGGTGGAGCGGGAAGTCGCCGCACTGGCCGGCAAGGGCGAGGTCCCGTTCCGGCTGGTCGGCGGCGCGGCCGAGGTCCCCTCGGACGTGCGGACCGACGGCTCGCCGGCCCGCCCCGCGCTGTACCTGACGATGCGCGGCGACCTGCTGCTGGCGGCGACGGGGCGCGACGCGCTGGCCGCGCTCGAGGCCGCCGCCGCGGCGGGCCAGGGCGGCTTCGCCGGCACGCCGCTGCGGGCCGAGCTGGCCCGGTCGTTCCGCGACGGCGCGGTCTGGCTGGGCGGCGTCGACGTCGCCGGGCTGGTCGCGCGCGGGCTGGCGTCGGAGCCGGAAGGCGGCTCGCGCGACGGCGCGCAGCAGGCGATGACGCTGACCGGCCTCGCCGGCGCGAAGTTCCTGGTGCTCGAAGGCGACGGGGAAGGCGAGGCCTCGACGCTGCACGCCACGCTGGTCTTCGACGGCCCGCGGAAGGGGGCGCTGGCCTGGCTGGCCGAGCCCTCGCCGATGGGCGCGCTGCGCTTCGTCTCGCCCGACGCGACGCTGGCCGTGGCGGCCGTCGTCAAGGACCCGGTCGAGATGCTCGACGAGGCGTACGCGCTGCTCGGCGAGCGCGCCGCCGACATCCAGCAGACGCTGGGGAAGCTGGGCGGCGAGCTGGGCGTCGACGTCCGGGCCGACCTGCTGGCCCCGCTCGGCGGCGAGTTCGTCTTTGCGCTCGACGGGCCGATCCTGCCGACTCCAGCCTGGAAGGTCGCGGCCGAGGTCTACGACCCGCAGCGCCTGCAGCGCACGATCGAGCAGGTCGTGGCCCGGGCCGCGGAGCGGGCGGCGGCGCAGCAACGGCCGGTCCCGGTCCTGACCACCACCCAGGAGAACGGCCGGACCTTCTACCAGGTCGCCTCCCAGCCCCCGACGATGGAGCTGCACTACACCTACGCCGACGGCTACCTGGTCCTGGCCTCGCAGCGCACGCTCCTGGGCCAGGCGCTGGACAACGCCCGCGCCGGGATCACGCTGGCGACCGCGCCGGCCTTCGTCTCGCGGCTGCCGCGCGACGGCCACGCCAGCGTCTCCGGCCTGGTCTGGCGCGACACCGCGCGGCTGGCCAGCGCCTTCTCGTCGCTGCCGATGCCGGACGAGTCGAAGGCCGTGCTCGGGGCGCTGCAGGGCGGGCCGATGCTCGACGTTGCCTACGGCGAGCCGGACCGGATCACCGTCGCCGGCGCGCAGCGGAGCCTGACCCGGATGCTGCTCCCGGCGCTGATCGGCGGACCGGGCCCGGAGGTTTCGCCCGAGCCCCTTCCCGGGGGAGAATCCGCGGCTCGATGATGCCGGCGATCGAACTCGACCAGCTGACGGTCCAGCTCGGCGGGAGGCCGATCCTCAAGGGCCTCTCCGCCGGGCTGGGCAGCCGCACGCTGGGTCTGCTCGGCCCGAACGGGGCGGGGAAGACGACCCTGCTGCACACGCTGCTGGGCTTCTTCCCCGTGACCTCCGGCACCGCGCGCGTCTTCGGCCACGACATCCGGACCGAGACCGCCGCGATCCGCCGCGTCGTCGGCTACATGCCGGAGAACGACAGCTTCATCGCGGAGATGTCGGCCGTCCGCTTCGTCCGGCTGATGGCCGAGCTGTCGGGGCTGCCCCCGGCGCAGGCGCTCGAGCGGGCCCACGAGGCGCTCTTCTGGGTGGGGCTGGGCGAGGCGCGCTACCGCCCGCTCGGGAGCTACTCGCTGGGGATGAAGCAGCAGGCCAAGCTGGCCCAGGCGATCGTCCACGGGCCGAAGCTGCTGATCCTCGACGAGCCGACCAACGGGCTCGACCCGCCGCACCGGGTGCGGATGATCGAGCTGATCCAGGACATCCGCGAGCGCGGCGACATGGTGCTGATCCTCTCCTCGCACCTCCTGCGCGACGTCGAGGAGAGCTGCGAGGAGGTGCTGGTCCTCAAGGACGGCGCGATCGCCGCGCAGTGCGACCTGGCCGCCCAGCGCAGGGCCCAGCAGCGGCTGGTCGAGGTCGAGGTCGGCGGGGAGCGCGAGGCCTTCGTCGAGGCGGTGGCGCGGCTGGGGGGCGAGTGCGCCGCCGGAATGCGCCAGCGGATCAAGGTCCTGCTGCCGGAGGGAGTGGGGGTGGCGGAGCTGTTCCGGGTGGCGGCCGAGCGCGGCGTCCAGCTGCGTCGGGTCGAGGTCAAGCGGACCTCGCTCGAGGAGATCTTCCTCGCGGCGATGGGGGAGATCGATGGCCGTCTATGAGCGTGCCTACCGGGCCTACGCCGGGCCGCTGACGCACGGCAGCGCGCGGCGCATGGTCATCACGCGCTACGCGCTGGCGGACCTGTTCGCCAACAAGAAGTTCGTGGCCTGGTTCGTCGCCTGCTTCGCCTTCCCGGTCGGCTGCGGCTTCTACATCTACGTGGTCAACAACCTCGACATCCTCAGGCCGCTCGGCATCAACGCGACGGGCGTCGGCACGTTCTCCATCGGCCCCCGGTTCTTCCTGAACTACCTCTACATCCAGGGGCTGATCTTCGCCTTCCTGACGACCCTCTTCGCCGGGCCCGGGCTGATCTCGCCCGACCTGCGCAACAACGCGCTGCCGCTCTACTTCAGCCGGCCCCTCAGCCGCAGCGAGTACCTGCTGGGCAAGGGGGCGGTCCTGGCGCTCGTCCTGTCCGCGATGACCTGGATCCCGGGCCTCGTACTCTGGGTCTTCCAGGCGGTGCTGGCCGGCGGGCGGTGGTGGTCGGAGAACCTCCGCCTGGCGCCCGGGATCTTCTTCGGCTCCTGGCTGCTGATCGCCGTCCTGGCGCTGCTGGCGCTCTCGATCTCGGCGCTGGTCAAGTGGAAGCCGCTGGCGGGTGCGCTGATCTTTGCCGTCTTCGTCGGGGGCAAGCCCTTCAGCCTGGCGATCAACGAGATCCTCGACACGGGCTGGGGGCTGATCTTCGACATCAACTACCTGGTCCAGACCGCGTGGACCTGGATGATGGGGGCGCGCATCACTTCGGAGGTCGGCGAGCTGCCGCCGTGGGCGTCGTTCGTGATGCTCGGGATCGCCTGCGCGGGGTGCCTGGTCCTGCTGCGCCGTCGCGTCAAGGCCTACGAGGTGGTCCGGTGATCGCGCCCAACCTAGCCGAGGCCGCCGCGCCCGTCTCCCGCCGCCGCGAGGAGCTGGTGGTCTTCGACAACGTCTCGAAGTTCTACGGCGAGACGCTCGGGGTCAATCGGGTCACGCTGGCGATCCCGCCGGGAATCACCGGCCTGGTCGGCCCCAACGGCGCCGGCAAGAGCACGCTGATGGGGCTGATGACGGGGCTGCTGCGCCC
>CAYZDB010000277.1:0-4325 GCA_964476985.1 uncultured Acidobacteriota bacterium
CCTACACCGTCGACGCCGGCGGTGCCCCCTTCGCGCTCCACACCGACCGGATCCCGGGCCTGCTGTTCTACGACGGCTTCGAGACCGACACCGGCTGGACCCGCGGCGGCGAGTGGGAACGCGGGGCGCCGCAGGCCAGGGGGGGCGGCCCGGGCGGATATCCCGATCCGGCGCGCACCTTCAGCGGGAACGCCGTGTTGGGGACCGACCTGTCCGGCGCGGGCGCCAATCCCGGCAACTACGAGCCGGGTGTCTCCGCTGCGGCGGTCTCGCCCTACATCACCTGCAACCCGTGCCAGTACTCGACGCTGATCATCCGGCGCTGGCTGAACGTCGAGGGGACCAACGACAGCGCCCGGATCTCCCTGCTGACCCCGGGGAACAACGACACGATCTGGCAGAACAACGCGGTCTTCGTGCGCGACTCCGGGTGGGTCGAGCAGCGTTACGACATCTCCGCCTTCCTCGACGGCAAGCCGGCGGCGCAGCTGCGGTTCTCGATCACGGCGAACGGCAGCAACCAGCAGAGCGGCTGGAACGTGGACGAGGTGATCATCAAGGACGGCACGCTGCCGGACTACGCCACCTGCGGCGGCTGCAGCGGAGCGCCCTCGTTCGCGGGGCTGCAGGCGGTCAGCGATCTCGCGCCGTGCAGCGGCGGGGGGTTGACGCTCTCCTGGGATCCGGCGGCGGCGTGGGGGTCTGGCGCGCCCGGGCGCTACAACGTCTACCGCGGCGCGTCGGCCGATTTCATCCCCGGCCCGGGGAATCGGATCGCGAGCGGCGTCACCGGGACCAGCTACCCCGACGTTTCGGCGCCGATCGGTCAGGCCGTCTGGTACGTCGTCCGGGCCGAGAATGCCGAGACCTGCGGCGGCGGTCCGGCGGGAGGCGTGGAAGATCAGAACCTGGTGCGCGTCTCCGGGACCGAGACGGTCGAGCGGCCGGACCCGGGGCTCGTCGGCGGCAGCCTCCGCGCCGATCCGGTCAACCACGCCCACGTGCGCCTGGGCTGGGCGGCCGTTCCGAACGCCGTCCGCTACCGCGTGCAGCGCGGCCAGCGCGCGGACATGACGGACGCGGTCCTGCTGGGCGAGACGGCCGGGACGACCTTCGAGGACGCCGGCGCCCTGACCGACCTCAAGACCTACTTCTACCGCGTGACCGCGCTGGGGGCCTGCGACTAGGAGACGGGGGAAGCGACCGCTCTCGGGAAACGGGGACAGCAGCCGAACTCGGTCGCTGTCCCCGTTCCTCCCCGTCCTCAGCGCACGTCGCCGTGGCCGAGGCCCCAGAAATTGACGGTGTCCTCGTCGGTGTGCTCGCCGTACGACTTCACCTCCTCGTCGGTGATGAAGTAGGTCGCGTGGTGGCCGTAGATCCGCGAGAAGACGACGGTCCCCTCGTGCCCCGGGCCGGTCGAGAAGTGGATCTCGGCCATCGTGCGGTCGCGGCGCGAGGTCAGGTCCTTGCCGCAGAGCGGGCAGTGAAAGCGGACCATCGACTTCTTCTTCAGCTTGAACCCTTCCGGGATGATGCAGTCGTAGTTGCCGGGCTGCGGGCTGAAGAGCATCAGGCCGCGGTGACTCTCGTGGTCGGCGCGCAGGATGATCTTGACGTTCGGGTTCAGGACGCCGTGGCAGTGCGGGCAGCTGTAGTTCCGTCGCATGACGCCTCCAGGACCGCGCCCCGGCCCGCCGGCGGCGGGTGATGGCTGCCCGGTCGCGCCGAGGTTAGCGCAGGCCCCGGATCCCGGAAAGGAGGGCGCCGGGCGCCGCGCCGGCCTTTCCCCCGGTCCGCTCCCGTCCGGCTCGTTCCGTCGCGTCCCGGCCGCGGGACAACGGGCGCGCGGGGCTTACATTCGATCGCGAGACCGTTCCGACGCGCCGGGGAGCGCGGGGGTGACGCGATGTTCCGCCGGATCCCGACGACCTGCTCCCTGGCCCTCTGGCCGTGCGCCCTCGCGGCAGCCGTCGCGCTGGCCGCGATCGACCGGCCGCTGGCGGCCCTCTCGATCTACCTCCCCCCCGAGCGCCTCGCCGAGTCCGCCCCGCTGATCGTCGAGGGGACCGTGACGCGCACGGCGTCGGGGTTCGACCCCGCGACGGAGTCGCTCAACACCTACGTGACGGTTGCCGTCGGCTTCGTGCACCGCGGCCCGGCGAGCCTGTCGACGATCGTGGTCCGCGAGCTGGGCGGCCACTTCGACGACCTCTACCACGACGTGGACGCCGTCCCGGTCTACCGAGTCGGCGAGCGGGTCCTGCTGTTCCTCGAGCCCGGGCGCGACGGCGCGCTGCGCACCTCCGGGATGTTCTTCGGCAAGTTCGTGCTGGTCGACGACGACGCCGGCCTGCGGGTGGCGCGGCGCGAGCTCTCGGGCCTGGGCCGGATCCCGGCCGCGACGCCGCCCCAGTACGAGGACTTCCCCGCCGGGCAGATCGCGGCGCTGGCCAGCTCGGTGGCGCTCGCGCCGGGCCGCCGGCCGCAGTCGGAGCCTGCCTTCCTGGCCCAGCCGCCCGAGTACGCGCGCCTGCTCTGGGACGACGTCGAGGAGCCGCACCCAGGTGGCGGCCGCGAGCCGGACTTCGAGCCGCTCTCGGCCTCCGAGCCGGTCCGCTGGCACGAGGCGGACAGCGGCACCGCGGTCAGCGTGAACATCGAGCGCGCGCGCGACCCGCTCGGCAACCCGCAGGGCGCGGTCGACGAGATCAAGCGCGCCATGGCAGCCTGGACCGGCGTCCCCGAGGGGCGCCTCGTGCTGCAGGCCGGCAACGACAACTACAACTTCACTGCTTCGAACGGCAGCGGACCGGCTGACGCCTACCCGCCGGTCAGCATCATCCTGTTCGGCGACCCCTACAACGACATCACCGACCCCTCGGGCTGCAGCGGCACGCTGGCGATCGGCGGCTACTGGCGCTCGGGCAGCAACCAGAAGACGGTGAACAACCGGACCTTCTACCCCGCGCTGCGGCTCTACGTGATCTTCAACAACAACTTCGAGTGCTTCCTGGGGAACGCCTCCAACCTGGCCGAGGTCGCCACCCACGAGCTGGGCCACGGCATCGGCTTCGGCCACTCGACGGTGGCCGACGCGGCGATGCGCGCCTCGGCCTACGGCAGCCGCGGCGCCCGGCTGGGGAACGACGACAAGGACGGCGCGCACTGCCACTACCCGCACACGCTGACGCTGAGCCAGCCGAACGGCGGGAACACCTGGGCCGCCGGGAGCCAGCAGAGCATCTTCTGGACGGTGACCAACGAGAACGGGACCGACACGGGGACCGTCAGCCTCGAGTACTCCGTCAACGGCGGCTCGAGCTGGAAGCCGATCGCCAGCAACGAGGCCAACGACGGCAGCTACATCTGGACCGTCCCCGACGATCCCTCCGCCAGCGCCACGGTCCGGGTGATCCGCCCGAACCGCGTCAGCCCGACGCCGGCCCCCTACCCCTCGGCCTGCAGCCTGGACGCCTCGAACAACCCCTTCACGATCACGGCCGCGACGGCGGGCACGGCGCCGGACGGGAAGAGCGGATCGACGCCGCTGCGCGTCGCCCGGGCGGCGGGGACGCAGCTCACGCTGACCTGGGGCGCCTCCTGCTCCTCCGGCGTCTCCGACTACGCGATCTACGAGGGGACGCTCGACGCGCTGCGCACCGGCTCGTGGAACCACGCCTCGAAGACGTGCGCCGCCGGCCTCGATCGCAGCGAGACGATCACGCCGGGGACGGGCGCGCGGTACTACCTGGTCGCGCCGCTCACGGCGTCGAGCGAGGGCCGGCTGGGAAAGACCTCCACCGGCGCCGACCGGCCCGCGGCGAGCACGCCGTGCAAGCCGCGCGAGGCTTCGAGCTGCCCGTAGCGCGGAGCGCGCGGGGGCGGGACTCGCCCCCGCGGCGCTGACATACCGTCTAGTGGCGGGATTCCGGTGCCGCACGCCGGGCGCGCGGCACCGTTCGATCATTCGGCGCGCCATCCTCCGCGAATTCCCGGCTCGCACGTGACGCGCCGGAGCTATCCTCCTGCCACTCGGCGTCCCACTCGGGGATTTCGTCGCGCCCGCGACCCAGTCCGCCCCGGTGCGTCCGTCGCCGAAGCGAGGGAGGACCGATGTCTCGTCGTATCGTCGTCGTGGCGCTGGCCACGTTCGCCCTGATCGCCGTCCCCGCCTTCTCTCAACAAGGCGCCCCGGAGATGACGCCGGAGCAGAAGGCCGAGATGGAGGCCTACATGAAGGCGGGCACGCCGGGCGAGCCGCACAAGCTGCTCGCGGCCTCCGCCGGCACCTACGACGTCAAGGTCAAGAGCTGGCAGGACCC
>CAYZDB010000278.1:0-4304 GCA_964476985.1 uncultured Acidobacteriota bacterium
CTGCTCGTCGACGCCGGCGACGGCGCGGCGCGCGACCTCGCCGCGCTGCCGGTCCCGGTCGACGCGCTCGAGGGGATCGTCGTGACCCACGACCACGGCGACCACGCCGCGGGGATCCCCGCGCTGCTCTGGTGGCTGCGACTCGGCCAGCGCCGCGCCCCGGTTCCGCTCCTGCTTCCCGCCGACGCCCCGCTCGCGCGCGGCAGCGTCGCACTGTTCCTCGAAGCGCTGGGCGCGCGGGCGCGCGTCGCGCCCGAACTGCGCACGCTGGTGGCCGACCGGGCCGAGCGGCTCGGACCGTTCGCCGTGACCCCGTTCCCGGCGCGGCACCGCCGCGCGTCGTCGGACCCGCCGGGCGAGTTGATGGAGGCCTACGGCCTGCGGATCGACGCGCCGGGCGGGCGCATCGTCGTCAGCGGCGACACCGGCCCCCACGCGCGGCTCGAGCGCGAGGCTGCGGCGGCCGACCTGGCGCTGGTCGAGGCCGCGGCCGGGGACGGTCCCGCCCGGCAGGCCGACAGTCACCTCGGCCGCGCCGAAGCCGAGCGGATCGGACGCCTCGCGCGCGAGTACCGCCTCTACCACGGCGGGCCCGGCCCGGCCTGAAAGGCCCCCGCAGTTCTGCAACAATGGCCGGGGCCGGGCGCGGAACGCCGTTCCCTTCGCGCGACGGCCGCGCAGGAGCGCCACCGAGACATGACCGATCCAGGACAGCGCGGGCCGGGCCCGCTCGACGCGTCCTCCGCGCACACCCTCGCGGCGGGCCCGCTCGAGTGCGTCTTCCTGCCCGCGTTCGGGATGCTCGGCACCTCGCTGCGCCACCGCGGCGCGGAACTGCTGCGCCGCGTCGACGACCTCGCCGCCGCCGCGGCGCGCGGCAGCAGCGCGGGGATCCCGCTGTTGCACCCCTGGGCCAACCGGCTCGCCAGCGCGCGTTACCGCGCCGCCGGGCGGGAAGTCGCGCTCGACCCGCGCTCCCCGCTCCTGCACCTCGACGAGCACGGGCTCCCGATGCACGGGGTCCCCTGGGCGAAGCTGCCGTGGCGCGTCGTCGAGTCCGCGACCGACCGGCTGCTCGCGCGTCTCGACTGGGACCGCGACGAGCTGCTCGCGGTCTTCCCGTTCCCCCACCGGCTCGAGATCCTCGCGACCCTCGACCCCCAGGGCCTGACGCTGGAGACGACCCTCGCCGCGGCCGCGGACGGCCCCGTGCCGGTCAGCTTCGGCTTTCACCCCTACTTCGGGATCCCCGGGCTGGCACGCGCCGAGTGGCGCATGGCGGGGCCCGCGATGAGCCGCCTCGTGCTCGACGGGCGCGGGATCCCGATCGGGCGCGAGCAGCCCTTCGACGCCTTCGACACGCGGCTCGGCGGGCGCGACCTCGACGACGGCTTCGCGCTGCCGGGCGAGCGCGGCTCGTTCGTGCTCAGCGGCGCGGGGCGCCGGATCACGGTCGAGTTCCTCGAGGGGTTCCGCTACGCGCAGCTCTACGCCCCGCTGGGCCGGGACTTCGTCGCGCTCGAGCCGATGACCGCGCCGGCCAACGCGCTGGTCAGCGGCCAGGGGCTGCGGCTGGTCGAGCCCGGCGGCTCGTTCCGCGCGGCGTTCCGCGTCCGGGTGGACGATGCGCGCTGACCCTCCCGCGGGACAGAAGGGGACACGACGATGACCCGACCGGCGCTCCCGACCACCGCGCTCCCGGCCTGGAAGGCGCTCGAGGCCCACTGGCCGGAGCTGCGCGAGCGGCACCTGCGCGAGCTCTTCCGCGAGGATCCGGGGCGCGGCGAGCGGCTGACGGCCGAGGCCGGCGACCTGCTCCTCGACTACTCCAAGAACCGCGTCACCGGCGAGACGCTGCGGCTGCTGGTCCAGCTGGCCGAGGAGTCCGGGCTGGCCGCGCGGATCGACGCGATGTTCCGCGGCGAGAGGATCAACGTCACCGAGGGGCGCGCCGTGCTCCACGTCGCGCTCCGCGCGCCGCGCGGCACGACGATCGAGGTCGACGGCCGCAACGTCGTTCCCGACGTCCACGAGGTGCTGGACCGGATGGCCGGCTTCGCGGAGCGCGTCCGGAGCGGCGCCTGGACCGGTGCGACCGGCCAGCCGATCCGGAACGTCGTCAACGTCGGGATCGGCGGCTCCGACCTGGGCCCCGTGATGGCCTACGAGGCCCTGCGCCACTACAGCGACCGCGCGCTGACCTTCCGCTTCGTCTCCAACGTCGACGGCACCGACTTCGCCGAGGCGGTCCGCGACCTGGACCCGGCCGCGACGCTGTTCATCGTCTCGTCGAAGACGTTCACCACGCTCGAGACGATGACCAACGCGCGGACCGCGCGGGCCTGGCTGGTGGCCGGGCTCGGCGGCGACGAGCGGGCGGTCGCGCGCCACTTCGTCGCCGTCTCGACCAACGCCGCCGAGGTGACGGGGTTCGGAATCGACGCCGAGAACATGTTCGGCTTCTGGGACTGGGTCGGCGGGCGGTACTCGATGGACTCGGCGATCGGCCTGTCGACGATGCTGGCGATCGGGCCGGCCCGGTTCCGCGAGCTGCTCGACGGCTTCCACGCGATGGACGAGCACTTCCGCACCGCCCCCTTCGCGCGCAACCTGCCGGTGCTGATGGGCCTGCTCACCGTCTGGTACGCCGACTTCTTCGGCGCCGGGACGGTGGCGGTGCTGCCCTACGACCAGTACCTGAAGCGCTTCCCGGCCTACCTCCAGCAGCTGACGATGGAGAGCAACGGCAAGTCCGTGACGCTGGACGGGGCGCGCGTGACGGCCGGGACCAGCCCGGTCTACTGGGGCGAGCCCGGGACCAACGGGCAGCACTCGTTCTACCAGCTGCTCCACCAGGGGACGCAGCTGGTGCCCTGCGACTTCATCGCCTTCGCGCGCTCGCTCAACCCGCTGGGCCGGCACCACGACATCCTGCTCGCGAACGCGCTCGCGCAGGCGGAAGCCCTGGCCTTCGGCCGGACCGCGGAGGAAGTGCGGGCGGACGGGACGCCCGAGGCGCTCGTCCCGCACCGCGTCTTCGACGGCAACCGGCCGTCGAACGTGCTGCTCGCCGAGCGGCTGACACCGGGCGTGCTGGGTCAGCTGGTCGCGCTCTACGAGCACGCGGTCTTCACGCAGGGGGCGATCTGGCAGGTCAACCCGTTCGACCAGTGGGGGGTCGAGCTGGGCAAGGTCCTGGCGCAGCGGATCGTGCCCGAGCTGGAGAGCCGGGAGGAGCCCGCGCTGCGCCACGACAGCTCGACCAACAGCCTGATCCGCCGCTGCCGGGGGATGCGGGGCCGGGCCTGAGCTCCGGGCGCGGGGCGTCCCGGGCCGGGACTCAGGCCGGACGGCGCCCGACCAGCAGCACGTTCTCGAACGGCACCCCGCTCGACATCGGCCGGGAGTCGACCTCGAGCCCCAGCCGGCGGAGCAGCGCCGCCCACTCCGCCGCGCCGCGGTAGGCGAGCGTCTGGCGCGGCCGGCCGCGCAGGATGCTGCGCAGCCGCTCCGCCAGCCGCGTGACCGCGAAGCGCAGGCTGGCCCGCGCGTCGGCCTCGCGCACGATCAGCGTCCCGCCCGGGTCGAGCGCCGCGACCAGGCGCCTCAGCAGCCGCTCCTGCTCGGCCGGCGGCAGGTAGTGGAGCACGTCGAGCAGCGTCGCCGTGCGATAGGACGCGAGCGGGATCTCCAGCGCGTTGCCGACCTCGATCACGGCGCGCCCGCCGAGCGCGCGCGCGGCGACCCCGGCGGTCCGGCCGCGCTGCTCGATCCCGACCAGCGCCAGCCCGCACGGCGGGGCAGGCCACTGCTCGGGCCACTCGCCGTCCGCGTGCTGCCGCTCCGCCGCGGCCAGGAGCGAGAGCAGGATCCCGCGGCCGCAGCCGACGTCCAGCAGCGTGCCGCCCGGCGGGACGAGCCCTTCCCGCAGGAGCGAGAGGAAGACCGGGTCCCAGCGCAGCTTGCCGCGTACGAATTCCCAGTGGTGCATCCCCGACCGGACGTACGGCCGGGCCGCGTTCTCGATCAGCGCGCCGACCCGGGGCGGCAGGCGCGTCGCGCGCAGCCAGGCGAAGGTGGCGAGGCCCAGCAGCAAGCCGGCGGCGACGGCGAACGCGACGCTGCCGGCCGCGAGGTCCAGCCCCAGTTCCCACAGCCTCGTGCCGCGCGCGGCCTCGAGCGTGAGCGGGATCCCCTCGCCGTGCAGCAGCCAGTGTCCCAGCTCGACCTCGGCCAGCGTGATCCACGGCCCGGTCAGCGGGTTGTTGACGTAGGCCGCCAGGTAGCAGAGCAGCTTGTTGACC
>CAYZDB010000279.1:0-2207 GCA_964476985.1 uncultured Acidobacteriota bacterium
GCCGGTCCCGCGGCGGCCGGCGGCACGGGGTCCAGGCGCGCGATCCCCTCCGGCACCGTCAGTCCTCGTCCGCCAGGTCGGACAGCCACGGCACGCGGTAGCGCTGGCCCGCGAGCGCGCGCTCGATGCAGAAGCAGAGCACGACGAAGAAGCCGAGGAAGAGGAAGATCTCGGCCGCGTGGAACATCCGGCCGAGCAGCGGGATCATCGAGAAGAGCCAGTGGAACGGCGTGAGCAGCGCGATCAGCGCGACCAGCGCGAGGCCCAGCATCGTCCCCTGCCGGGCGTGCCAGCGCACGACCGGCTCGCGGCTGGCAAACAGCGGGATCAGGCTGAGCGGGCCGAGGTAGGCGAAGACGAGCATCAGGCGGTCCTCGTCGCGCAGCGCCTGCGCCACGTCGGTCAGCCCGCCCGCGCCGTCGAGATCGTCGCTCCGCTCGTCGTGATCCGTCATCCGCGCCTTCCGGGTCGGCCCCGCTCCGCCCCTTGTACCGACCCCCCGGACCGATTGTCAACTCAGCCGGGCTTTTCGGGTACCCTTCCGCGCCGTGAAGCCGGACGAACCCAACGCCGCGGGGCCCCCCGGCCCGCTCGCGCCCGAGCGGCTGACGCCGATGTTCCGCCAGTGGGGCGAGGCCAAGGCGCAGCACCCGGACGCGCTGCTGCTGTTCCGGATGGGCGACTTCTACGAGCTGTTCTTCGACGACGCCCGGACCGCGGCGCCGATCCTCGAGATCGCGCTGACCGCGCGCGGCAAGGGGACGGCGGTCGAGGCCCCGATGTGCGGCGTGCCGCACCACGCGATCGACCAGTACGTCGCCCGGCTGGTCGAGCGCGGCCTGCGGGTCGCGATCTGCGAGCAGGTCGAGGACCCGCGGACCGCCAAGGGGATGGTCCGCCGCGAGGTCGTCCGCGTGGTCAGCCCGGGGACGGTGACCGACCCCGAGCGGCTGGACCCGGGGGCGTCGAACTTCCTCGCGGCGGTGGGCGCGGCGGCGGACGGGGGGTTCGGCGTCGCGCTGATCGACCTCTCGACCGGCAGCCTGGTACGGGCACGCGCCGGCAACGGGGGCGACCTGACCGACCTGCTGGCGCGGCACGAGGTGCGCGAGGTCCTGCTGGCCGACGCGCAGCGCGCGGTAGCCGAGCCGTTCGTCCCGGAGATCCGCGGCCGGCGCCCGCTCGTCACCGCGCTGCCGGCGGAGCGCTTCCACCCCGCGCTGGCCCGGCCGCGCGTGCTCGAGGCGCTGGGCGTGACCACGCTCTCGGGTTTCGGCTGCCCCGACGACCACCCGGCGCTCCCGGCCGCCGCCGCGGCGCTGGCGCACCTCGCCGCGACGCAGCGCGTGCGCCCGGCGCACCTCGATCGGCTGCAGGTCGACGACCCGCGGCGGCAGCTGCTGCTCGACGCGGCGACGCGCCGCAACCTGGAACTGGTCGCGAACCTGCGCGACGGGACGCGCGCCGCGACGCTGCTCGAGACGGTCGACCGGACCCGCACGCCGATGGGGGCGCGCACGGTGCGGGCCTGGCTGCTCGAGCCGCTGGCCGAGCTCCAACCGCTGGCGCAGCGCCACGCGCTGGTCGAGGAGCTGCTCGAGCGCAGCCTGGTCCGGCGCGGGATCGTCGAGGCGCTGGCCCGGGTGCGCGACCTGGAGCGGCTGCTGGGCCGGGCCGCGCTGGGGAGCGCGACGCCGCGCGACCTGCTCGCGCTGCGGCACTCGCTCGAGGCGCTGCCCGAGGCGCGGGCCCGGCTGGGCGAGCTGGCCGGCGCGCCGGCCGCGGCGCTGGCGGCGCGGATCGACCCGCTGGAGGACCTGGCGTCACGGCTGGCCGCGGCGCTGGCCGACGACCCCGGCGCGCTGCCCGGCGAGGGGCGCGTCATCCGGCCGGGCCACGACGCCGCGCTCGACGAGGCCCGCGAGCTGGCGCGCGGCGGCAAGCAGCTGGTCGCCGAGATCGAGGCGCGGGAGCGCGAGGCGACCGGGATCGCCTCGCTGAAGGTCCGCTACAACCGCGTCTTCGGCTACTTCATCGAGGTCAGCAAGAGCAACCTGGCGCGCGTCCCGGCGGCGTACGAGCGGCGCCAGACGGTCGCCACCGGGGAGCGCTACACGACGGACGAGCTGCGCGCGCTCGAGACGAAGATCCTGTCGGCCGAGGAGAAGCTGGCGGCGCGCGAGACCGAGCTGTTCAAGCGAAGCCTC
>CAYZDB010000279.1:2217-4297 GCA_964476985.1 uncultured Acidobacteriota bacterium
GAGGCCCTGGTGCGCGAGGTCGCGGCGCGGGCCTCGCGGCTGCGCGGGACGGCGGCCGCGACGGGCGAGCTCGACGCGCTGGCCGGCTTCGCCGAGGCCGCCGCGGAGCACGGCTGGACGCGGCCCGAGATCGACCTCGAGGACCGGATCGAGCTGGAGGAGTCGCGGCACCCGGTGGTCGAGCGGCTGCTGCCGTCGGGGCGGTTCGTGCCCAACGACTGCCGGCTCGACGCGGCGCGGCGGATCCTGGTCGTGACCGGTCCCAACATGGGGGGGAAGAGCACCTACCTGCGGCAGGTCGCGCTGGCGATCGTGATGGCCCAGGCCGGGTCGTTCGTGCCGGCGCGGCGGGCGGTGATCGGCCTGGTCGACCGGGTCTTCTGCCGGGTCGGCGCCTCGGACAACCTGGCCGGCGGCGAGTCGACCTTCATGGTCGAGATGACCGAGACGGCGAACATCCTGCACAACGCCACGCCGCGGAGCCTCGTGATCCTGGACGAGATCGGGCGCGGAACCGCGACCTGGGACGGGATGGCGATCGCCTGGGCGGTGGTCGAGGCGCTGCACGACGACGCGCGGCTCGTTCCGAAGGCGCTGTTCGCGACGCACTACCACGAGCTGACCGAGCTGGCCTCGGTCCTGCCGCGGCTGGCCAACGTCCACATCGCGGTCCGCGAGCACGGCCACGACGTGCTGTTCCTGCACCGGGTCGAGCCGGGGCCGTCGGACCGCTCCTACGGGATCCACGTCGCGCGGCTGGCCGGCCTGCCCGACCGCGTCGTGGCGCGGGCCCGCGAGATCCTCGAGCACCTGACGGCCGAGCACCCGCGCCCCGGCGTGCTCGCGCCGCGCGCCGACCAGGGCCCCGCCGCGGGCCGGCAGCTCGGGCTGTTCGGCGAGGCGCCGCGCGACCCGCGCGAGGAGGAGGCGCTGGCGACGCTGCGCGCGATGGACCCCGACGCGCTCTCGCCGCGCGAGGCCCACGCCCTGCTGGCGGCGCTGCTCGAGCGGCTGCGCAGCCGCTAGGAAGACGGGGAGGGCTGCCCTCTTTCAGGAATCGGGGAGACCAACCCTGGTTCAGAGGGCGGCGCGAGCCACCGCGGCGTCGAGGTCGTCGATCACCGGGACCAGTTCGTCGACGCGCGTCAGCGCGATCAGGTCGCGCGGCTTGCCGCGCGGCCGGGCCAGCACCAGCGCGCCCCCCCGCTCGCGGCAGCGCCGGCGCAGGGCGACGATCTCGCCCAGGCCGGCGGAGTCGAGGAACTGCACCCCGTCGAGGTCGAGCACCAGGCGGACGAAGCCGCGGTCGACGTGGTCCTGCGCCAGCGCGCGGAAGGCGTCGGCGTGCGGTCCCGCGTCGACGCTGCCCGAGACCGCCAGGACCCCGACCGCGCCGCGCTCCTCGAACCGGGCCTTCACGGGGGCTTCCTACGCGCTCGCGCCGGCCGCCAGCGCGGGGCGCCGCTTGACGAGGACCAGCTCCGTGCCGGGCGAGCGCGGGTGAAAGCGGACCTCGTCGACCAGGGTGTGGATCAGGAACAGGCCGCGGCCGGACGACTTGAGGATGTTCTCCGGGAGCGTCGGGTCGGGGACCGAGGCCGGGTCGAAGCCGGTCCCGCGGTCGCGGATCGTCATCGTGATCCGCTCGATCGAGCCGGTGATCTCGACGTCGATCGGCAGCCGCGGGTCGAGCTTGTTGCCGTGCTTCATCGCGTTGACGGCCCCCTCGCGCATCGCCAGCCCGACGTCCATCTGGCCGTCCTCGGCGAAGCCGCAGAGCCGGGCCACGCTGACGGCCACGTCCTGGACGAGGTCCAGGTACTCCGGCCGGCTGGGGAGCGACATCGTGATCCGGATCGGCTCCTCGAACACGCAGGGCTCCGTGAGGGGTCGGGGATGCTAGCGACGAAAATGTGACGCGGTCAACCCGAAAAGTGGTCCGGGACGGGCGATTCCCTGCCCTGCGGGCACGAACGGACGGCAAGCGGTCGGCGGACGGCTCAGGACCCCCCGCCCGCCGGGGCCAGCGCGGCCTCCCCGACCAGGACCGCCGACAGCGCCGCCTCGGGGCGGGCCCACG
>CAYZDB010000280.1:0-4276 GCA_964476985.1 uncultured Acidobacteriota bacterium
AGTCCCGACGAAGCGCAGGTGACCCTTGTGCAGGAAGGCGATCCGGTCCCCGACCTCGAAGGCCGTGCGGATGTCGTGCGTGACGACGATCGAGGTCATCCCGAGCTTCTCCTGCAGCCCGCGGATCAACTCGTTGATCGCCGAACTGGTGACCGGGTCGAGCCCGGTCGTCGGCTCGTCGTAGAGCATGGCACGGGGCGCCACCGCGATCGAGCGAGCCAGCGCGACGCGCTTGCGCATCCCGCCGGACAGCTCGGAGGGGTCGAGCCCGCCGACCTTGGGGTCGAGGTCGACCAGCTCCAGCACCTCCGCGACCCGCGCCGCGACCCGCGGCTCGTCCCACGACTCCTCGCGCAGCGGAAAGGCGAGGTTCTCGAAGACGTCCATCGAGTCGAAGAGCGCGCCGCTCTGGAACAGGAAGCCGACCTGCCGGCGCACCTCGCGCAGCCCCTTGTCGCGCAGCTTCGGCACGCTCCGCCCCTCGACCAGGACGTCGCCCCGGTCGGGAGCGAGCAGGCCGATGATCAGGCGCAGCGTGACCGACTTGCCGGAGCCGGAGCCGCCCAGGATCACGACCGTCTCGCGCGGCGCGACGTCGAGCGAGACGCCGCGCAGCACGGCGTGGGGGCCGAAGCGCTTGTGCACGCCGGCCAGCCGGATCAGGGGGGCGTCGCCGCCGCTCACCAGAAGATCCGGCCGACGTGCTGCTGCAGGAACAGGCTCGCCTTCGAGAGGAAGAAGTTCGCGATGAAGATCGAGATCGACGAGCCGACGACCGAGCGGGTCGTGGCCTGGCCCACGCCGGACGCGCCGCCGTGCGCGGTCAGCCCCTGGTGACAGGCGATGATGCCGATGAAGTAGGCGAAGAAGAAGCTCTTGCCCAGCCCGGAGAGCACGTCGCCGACGCTCATGACCTCGATCACCTTGCTCCAGTAGTAGCCGGGGACCTGGTCCAGCTCGGCCACGGCGACCCACATCCCGCCCAGGATCCCGAGCGTCATGCCGAGCATCGTCAGCGCCGGGATCATCAGCAGCAGGGCCAGCAGGCGCGGCAGGACCAGCACCTTGACCGGGTCGGCCCCCAGCGCGCGCATCGCGTCGACCTGCTCGCTGACCGTCATCGCGCCCAGCTCGGCGGTGATGCCGGAGCCGACGCGCGCGGAGAGCATCACCGCGGTCAGGACCGGCCCCAGCTCCTTGACCATCGACATCCCGACGAACGCCCCGACGTAGACCTGGACGCCGTACTTCCCGAGGCTGTAGGCCGTCTGCACCGCCATCACGGCCCCGGTGAAGATCGTCGTCAGGGCCACCAGCGGCAGCGAGCGCGCGCCCAGCCGGAACATCTGCTGGACCACCGCGTCGACCGGGAAGGGACGCCGGAAGACGGAGCGGGCGGTCTCGAGCGTGAGCCGCGCGACCTGGCCGGTCTCGACGAAGTAACGCGTCATCGTCGCGTCACTCTCCCCGGTAGGGCCGGACCAGCGCGTTGACCAGGCTGCCGGCCGCCTTGTGCAGCAGGAAGGCGTGCACGAAGGCGAAGCCGGCGTCGGTCTTCGCGATGTTCGAGAAGAACGGCTCGGCCCGGCCCGAGAACAGGCCGACCGCGAACAGCGCCATCCCGGCGAAGCGCAGCAGCGTCGCGACCACCGCCACGGGGGCGAAGCGCCGCGGGTTGGAGAAGACCAGGAAGTAGATCAGCCCGAGCCCGATCAGCAGCAGGCCGTTGAGGTCGAGGTAGACGCGCGGGGTCGGGAGCGTGATCCCGAAGACCGGGGCAAGGCGCTCCTGGGCGGCGAGGATCCCGATCCCGAACGCCACGTCCACGATCCCCCCGGCCAGGAAGGACCAGCCGAGCAGCCTCCACCAGGGCGCGTTTTCGCCCGCGTCCGGCCGCGCGGGCGCGGGAACCGGCGTAAACAGGCTCACCCCTCTCCCTCCTCGGCGCCCGAGGCCGGCGATCCGGGGCGATCGCGACCCCGGCCGCCGCCCTCGCCGCGTCCGCCCATGATGCCCTCATTCCGCGCGGCGGGAACGGGAACACGGCGGTCGGCCGGAGGCCGGCTAACAACTGAACGCCGGTCAGTCAGTCGAGGATCGGCTATCTAACAGGAATTACTAGTTGGTTTTTCAGTTATCGTCCGGTTACCCTCTGTATACCCCCTCTCGAAAGGACGATCCCATGCGGTGCTTACCCGGCCGCCTGCTCGCGTGCGCTGCGGCCGTCACGGTTCTCCTCGCGGGCCTGCTCTCGCTCCCGGCCCGGGCGGACGACTCGATCTGCGCCTCGTGCCACGCTGACGCCGCGAGCCTCTCGGACGCCGGCGAGCGGGCCGCCAAGCTGGTCGTTGTCGGAGATTCCCTCAAGGGTTCGGCCCATGAGGGGCTTTCCTGCACCGACTGCCACGCGGACCTGGCCGGCGATCCGCCGATCCCGCACCCGCCCGACCTCGCGCCGGCCTCGTGCGACACCTGCCACGGCGACGTCGTCGAGACGGTGAAGTCGTCGATCCACACGCAGAAGATCACGCCCGGCCCGGGCTACAAGTCGGGCTGCGCGGCCTGCCACGGCAGCCACCAGATCCGGCCGCACGGGGACGCGGCGTCGAAGACCAACCCCCACAACCTCGCGAGCACCTGCGGCCAGTGCCACAAGAAGGACGCCTACGGCCGCGACCCGGTGGCGGAGTGGCAGGCCTCGGTCCACGGCCGTGCCGCGGTCGAGGGCGAAGAGGTCGAGGCCCCGACCTGCAACGTCTGCCACCACCCGCACGCCGTCCGCGCCCTGGAGGACCCGGCGGAGCCGCTCAACCGGAGGAACCAGCCCAACCTCTGCGGCCGCTGCCACACCAGCGAGCTGAACGCGCTGCTGCGCGGCGTGCACGGCAAGGCCTGGAAGGCCGGGAACCTGGCCTCGGCGATCTGCACCGACTGCCACGGGGCGCACGCGATCCAGCGCCCGCAGTACGGCGGCAGCGTCTTCGCGGCCGAGGTCAGCCAGACCTGCGGACGCTGCCACGGCGACCCCGACCTGACCTCGCGCTACGACCTGCGGCCCGACAGCGTGATCACCTACGACCGCTCGTACCACGGCCGCGGCGCCGGCTGGGGCGCGGCGAACGTCGCCAACTGCGCCTCGTGCCACCGCTTCCACGACATCCGCTCGCAGCACGATCCGGCCTCGAGCGTGAACCCCCAGAACCTGCAGCGGACCTGCGGCCAGCCCAGCTGCCACCCCGGAGCGACCCCCGGTTTCTCCGCCACGCCGGTCCACGCGCGGGCGATCGTGAAGGGGATCGACTGGACGCGCTGGACGCGCTGGATCTACCTCGCGATCATCAGCGCGACGCTGGTCTTCATGGCGGTCCACCAGGTGCTCGAGCAGAAGACCCTGCTGCGCGCCGCTCACGCTCACCCCCACGCGACGGTCGCGGCCGGGGTCCTCCCGGCGCGGCGAAGGACCGAGCCGCTCTCGCGCTTCGAGCACCGGGACGGCCGCTGGGTCGCGGTGCGCTGGGACCGCAACCAGATCATGCAGCACCTGTTCCTGGTGATCTCGTTCTCGACCCTGGTGATCTCCGGCTTCGCGCTCTACCTGCCGGCGGCGTGGGCCGACAAGCTGGGCGCGGTCGGCCGGCCGCTGTTCGACCTGCGCGGGCAGCTCCACCGCGTCGCGGCGCTGGTGATGATCGGCGGCTCGCTCTACCACATGTACTGGCTGGCCTTCACGAAGCGCGGCCGGCGCGAGCTGATCGAGCTGTTGCCGGACGTGCTCCACGACGGCAAGGACCTGGTCGGCAACTTCGCCTGGTTCCTCGGCTTCCGCGACGCACCGCCCCCCGGCCGCCGCTACACCTACCGCGAGAAGCTCGAGTACTGGGCGCTGGTCTGGGGCACGATCGTGATGGTCGTGTCGGGCATCGTGCTCTGGACCGAGAGCAACTGGCCGGCCCTGGTCGTGGAACTCTCCCAGCTCGTCCACGGCTACGAGGCCCTGCTGGCCTTCGCGGCGATCCTGCTCTGGCACATGTTCGGCGTCCACCTCAAGCCGGGGATCTTCCCGATGAACCGGACCTGGATCGACGGCGGGATGCCGGTCCACGCCATGAAGGAAGAGCACCGCGAGGAGTACGACGAGCTGATCGCGTGGCAGGGGATCGACCCCGAGCGCGACCGGGAGGACGCATGAGCCGCCGCCTGCCGATCCTGGCCCTGCTCGTCGCCGCGGCGGGCGCCGCCCTCGCGGCGGACGAGCCCGCCCCGCCCGCGGCCGCCC
>CAYZDB010000281.1:0-4242 GCA_964476985.1 uncultured Acidobacteriota bacterium
CGGTGAGCAGCCGGTGCCACGGGACAGAGAGTGCTTCGCCGTCGAACGGCAGGTAGGTGATGCCGGCCAAGAGAGGGCCTCCCGCTTTGTGGTTCTCTTCGCATAGTTGGGGCCGGATGTGCGGCCCCGGGGCGCCCGGGCGGCTGCTAGTCGACGAGGCGGCGGATCTTTTCGGCCTGCGCGCGGCAGTCCTGGATCGGCGGGAGGAGTTCGAGCTGGCGGTCGAGCTCGGCGAGGACGCGGACGGACTCGTCGCGGCCGCGGCTGCCCGCTGCGACGCGGATGCGGATGATCCGCCCCATGCCCTCGAGGGCGCGGCGCAGCGCGGCGCGGTTCGCGCGGGCGTCCAGGCAGCGCAGCTCGAACACCGTCGCCGCCGTGGTGATCCGGTCCTCGCGCTCGTGCGTGATCAGCCAGAACCCGAACACGTTCGCCAGCGCGAGCGCGACGAACGCGGCGAGGATTTCGCGGCGCCAGCGGCGCCAGGCGCCTCGGGTGACGTGCTCGCCGCCGGTCATGCGATCCGGTCCAGCAGCCAGAGGGTGATCGTGATGACCGCCCAGGTGACAGTCCACACGGCGACGGGGTGGCGGGCCATCAGGGCGCCTTCCCGGCGATCAGCCGGGCGCCGACGAGCGCGACGATCAGCGTCACGTCGTAGGGCTGGATGCTCTGGCGGGTGAGGATGAGGTACGCGGCGAGCGCCACGCCGCAGATTGGGCTGGCGACGCGGACGAGCCAGTCGTTGACGCTCTGCGGGGTCATGCATTGCGCGCTATTGGCTGACGACCAGGGCGGCCAGCGTCGTCGTGGTGATCGCGGCGTAGGCGGTGCCGCTGATCGAGGAGTTCAGCTTGGCGCGCAGCTTGATGGTCGTCGATGACGCCGTGACGTTCACGATCCGCTGGACCGCGACGGTGCCGCGCGTCTCCAGGGTGCCGACTGATCCGGCGACATTCTGCCTCAGCCGGAAGCGCGCGGCCTGCGGGCCGTTGTCCCCGGCGACATTGATGTATCCGAGTGCGTAGACGTCCTCGCCGAGGACGAAGGTGTTGGGCAGCAGCTCGAAGTCGAAGATGGCGGTCGCGATGATCGTGCTGGCGGCGTCAGGGGTGAAGGTGACCGTGGCGCCGGTGATGTCGGCTTCGCTGGTGGTGAGGGTGAGGCCGGCTGAGGCGGCGGCGCTCAGGACGGTCGGCTTGAGCTTCGCGCTGGTGACGGCGGCGTCGGCGATCTTGCCGGTCGTGACGGCGCTGTCGTCAAGGTCGGCGGTCGCGGTCGCCGCCGAGCACGCCACCCATGTGCTGCCGGTGTCCCAGTACACCTTCCCGTTGTCCGTCGCGCGGTACAGGCGGCCCATCGTCCCCGCCGCCGGCCGTGCGGACAGGAGCCCCTGGTCGGCGAGCGCGGCGTCGTCGAGCGCCTCGGCAACAGATTGGAGGTCGCCGTTGACGTCGACAGGGTCCGACCCGGCGGGGTAGGGGATGCTCAGGCGGCTCGTCGTAGGCATCAGATGTCCTTGGCGTTGAGGTCGAAGTACGTTGCGAAGTCGCCGGCGAGGTCGTCGTAGTCCTGGCCTGCGTAGTCGCCGGCCAGCTCGGTGTAGTCCCAGCCGTCCAGCACGGCGCAGGTCAGGATGAGCCCGGCAGGCTTCTGCTCGAGGATCGCGGCGGCCGTCGCGGCCGGGTCGGGCGTCTCAGCTGTGTAGGTGATGACGGTGACTGCGTAGGGGCCGCCGTCGCGCTCGCGGAACGTGACACGCTTCGTGCCTGTCAGGTGGATCTGGGCGGCGGCAAGCATGCTGCCCGCAGTGCCTCTGCGCCACCCGTCCGCGCGCTTGATCCGGTCGCGGAACTCGTCATCGTCCAGGCCGGCGATGCGCCGCACGCCGGCGAGCTGCGCGAGCCATCCCAGCCACTTGGCTGGCGCGGCGTCAGCGTCGAGGACGCTGGCCCAGCCCGCCGCGGCGTCCGTGGTCCGCGCCGCCTCCTCCACTTCCTCGAACATGCTCCCGATCGCCCGGCAGAAGCGCAGGAGCGGCCAGCCGAGCTGCTCGTCCTGGCCGGCGACGGGGGCGAGCCGTTCGTAGAGCGCGTCCCCGAACGTGGTCGTCATCACGTACTCGGGGGCCGCCTCTGGCTCCGGGCCGCCGCCGATGAGGACGAGCAGGGTCACGCCGCCGCGATCCCGTAGTCCAGGTCAGGGTCGATCCGCACGATGACAGGCCCCTGGGTCGGGAACGTCTGCACGTCTCCTGCCCTGGTGACCTCGAACTCCAGCTCGTAGATGCCCGGGGCGGCCGTTTCGGAGCCGTCCTCCGCCCACTGGACCTCGAGGACTCCCTGGGCCTCGTCGATGACGACCGGCGGCTTGTCGAACAGCAGTGCGGCGGCGCCTCTCTTGCGGCAGACGGCGCGGATGGTCGCCCCGGCGAGGCTGACGGGCCCGTCGAGGTCGGCGAGGGTGGCGCGGATGGGCGGGCTGGTGTCGCCCGTGCGGATCGTGAACACGCTGGCTGCCCCTTCTAGGGTCGGGTGGCGGTGGTCCGGGCGGGGCGGATCGCGGCCGTCGCGGCGGGGACGCGGACGGTGGCGCGGCCGCCGGAGCCGGCGAGCACGGCATGGTCCTCGGACGGCCGGGCCGCGGCGGTCCCGCGGGCTCCTTGCAGGATCGCGCCTAGCGGGCTGTCCCACTGCTGGAGATTCAGGAGCCATGCGGCGCCGTGCTCGGCGGCCGGGGCGGCCGTGACTCGCTTGGCCGCGGTGAGATGGGGCGCGGTGCTGGTGTCTGCCGCGGCGCCAAGCGGGATGCGCCTGGCGGCGACGGGCGATAGCGCGATGCCGGTGTCGCTGGCTGCGGCGGCCGCCGAGATCTTGCGTGCGGTGAGCGGCGCCGGCGTCCCGGTGCTGCCTGCCGGCGTGACGGCCCGGTAGTGGGTGTGCAGGAACGCGACGGTGTGCGCGGCGCCGGCCTCCCCGGCGGGGGCGAGCGCCTTGCGGATGGGCTTGGCGTGCGCGAGCGTCTGCGCGGCATCGGCCTCCGCGGCTGCCGTGAGCGCCTTGGCATAGCCGAGGGTCTGCGCGGCCCCAGTTTCCGTGGCGGGGCTGACGGCGATGTCGGTCCCGCCGCCGGTGTGGGTGAACGCGACGGGCTGCGCCCCATCCGTTTCGGCGGCTGCGCCGGCCGCCGCGCTCTTGGCGGCCGCGGCGGGCTGCGCGGCCCCGGCGTCCGCTGCAGCTGCGAGCGGCTGGGACTTGCGGGCTGCGAGCGGCTGCGCGGCGCCCGTCCCGGCTGCGGGCGTGACCGTCTGGGTCCTGACGGCGGCGAGCGGCTGCGCGGCATCCGTCCCGGCGGCTGCTGAGGCTGCCGCGCTTTTCTTGGCTGCGAGCAGCTGCGCCGCGCCCGTCTCGGCCCCGGCGGTGACCGTGACGCGGATCGTCTTGACGGCGGCCAGTGCCGCGGCGGCGCCTGTTTCGGGTGCCGGGGCGGCGGCGGCGTGCTTGCGGGCGGTGAGCGCGCCCGCGGCGCCCGTCTCCGCCGCGGGCGTGAGCGCGACGCGGATCGTCTTGACGGCCGTGAGCGGCTGCGCGGCGCCCGTCTCCGCCGCGGCGCTGATGACGGCCAGGTGCGGATGCGAGACGATGAGCGCCTGGGCCGCCCCGGCCTCAACGGCAGCGGCAAGCGCCTTGCTCTTCTTCGCAGCGAGCGACTGCGCCGCCCCGGCTTCGGATGCGGCTGCGGCTGCCGCGGACTTTCGGACGATGAGCGCCTGCGCCGCGCCGGTCTCGGCTGCGGCGCCGAGCGTCCGGTAGTGCGTCTGGACGAACGCGACCGGCTGCGCCGCCCCGGTCTCCGCGGCGGCGGTGACAGCGACGCTCTGCGCGCCCGCCGGCGCGATCGGCCCCGCCGGACGCGACCGCGGCGCTCCGACCCTCGGCCCAAGCTCGCGCCGCGGAACGCCGTACCGGCTCACAGCCGCTCCCGCTCAGGCGGCACCCGCGGCGCCAGCGTCATCCACTCCGGGGCCGCGATCGACGGGACCGCCGTCACATCAGGGCGCAGCGCGAGGCCGACGCTCACCCACGGATCAGTCACCGACGTGGTGGACGATCCTGCGCCCGCGGCGCCTGCCGTGGCGATCAGCTTGTCGGCCATCGACACCTGCGAGTCGTTGCCCTGGTCCGTGCCGCCGTCGAGGCGTTCGGTGACGCCGGTCGCGGACCCGCCCATCGTCTGCCCGCT
>CAYZDB010000282.1:0-4233 GCA_964476985.1 uncultured Acidobacteriota bacterium
TAAAGCGGTACGTGAGCTGGGTTCAGAACGTCGCGAGACAGTTCGGTCCCTATCTCCTGTGGGCGCAGGAAACTTGAAGGGGTGGTTCTCTAGTACGAGAGGACCGAGAACCACGGACCTCCAGTGTATCGGTTGTCCCGCCAGGGGCAGCGCCGACTAGCTGTGTCCGGAAAGGATAAGCGCTGAAAGCATATAAGCGCGAAGCCCTCCCTGAGATGAGGTTTCCCGGGCGAAAGCTCCTGAAGACCCCTCAAAGACTATGAGGTTGATAGGCCGGAGGTGTAAGCGAGGTGACTCGTTGAGCTAACCGGTACTAATCGGTCGTGCGGCTTGACCATACCTACTTTCACAGATTCCCACGCGCTCTGGAAGTGCGAGCCCATATGGGGGGTGGCGTCCACCCGGACGCCGCCCCCCGACCTTACCCCCGCCGACGCGAGTCCGCGGGGCAGCGAATCATCCGGATTGTCGAATTCAGACCAGGAAGACGATCGTTGCCGGCCCTCGGGCCGGCTTCTTTTTTTCGGCCCTGCGGGGATTAGGCCGCAATTCCCGCCGGAGCCCCTGTTCAACTTCACGGCCCTTCCGCCTTATGATGTTCCGCCACGGAACGAACCGCCCCGTTGGTCGCGTCCGTGACGCTGGACGAGGGTGAGGGTTGACATGCTGAGCAGGACACGGGTGAGGCTCTTCGGCGCCGCGGCGATCGCGCTGCTGGCTGTTTCTGGCGCGAACGCGGAGGAGACGAAGGGGCGCTGGCGCTTCGAGATCGCCGTCGGCGGCTATACGCCGGTGGACACGATCCCCTCCGCCGCGGCGAACGTCGAAACCGGGTACAACGACTCGGGGCAACTGGTCAACGTTTTCGATCCGCGCCCGGACGAGTTCGGCACCTACGTCGCCGGCAACTCCGGTGGAGCGCGGATCGACCTGCGCGCGTCGTATGGCATCGCGTCGTTCGACGGCGTCGAGCTGGTGCTGAGCGGAGGGCTCGGTTTCTTCGAGTCGAAGATCGAGGACCTCGAGTTCTCGTACGCGCTCGACCGGCTCGACCCGGACTACGTCATCCTCGCGCCGCCGGAGTTCCCGGGCGAGCCGCCCCGCGAGATCTGGGTCCCCGGCTGCGAGAGCCTGGCCCCGGGCGACCAGGATCCGGGCGTCAACTGCCGGACCTTCTACGGCGACGTGGGCGGCGACCAGTTCAACTCGTCCGACTACGAGACCTGGAAGACCGAGCTGATCGATCCCGCGACGTTGCGCGTCTACCCGGTGACGATCGACGTGCTGGCCCGGTTCCGCCCGACCAAGCGTTTCAACCCGTACATCGGCGCGGGGCTCGGCTACTACATCGTGACGCAGCACGCGTCGGAGCGCTGGCGCGAGATCCAGGACCAGCTCGACGCGAGCTTCGTCAGCTACGTCCAGAAGGTGCCTGGCTCGCTCGAACTGCGCGATCTCAAGGGGAACGGGCCCGACGGCGCGCCGACCGACCTCGAGCGGCCCGAGATCGACTCGCCGGACACGTTCTTCGCACAGTTGCGCGGCGGGGCCGAGTGGCAGTGGCGCCAGAAGACCGCGTTCTTCTTCGAGGCGATGTTCGCCTGGGCGCAGGACAACGTGGAGATCACGGTGGATGGCCGTCCGGAGTGGGGCCGCGCCACGCCGACGGTGCTGTTCCGCGACCCCTTCGACACGGACGCTTTCCCCTACGGCGGGCTGCCGGCCTACATCACGCAGGGCGGGATCAAGAAGAAGATCGTCGACGAGAACGGGCAGCTGGTGGGCAAGGGGCCGTGGCCCGGCGAGTACTACCTGAACGGCGGGACCCTGGACTACGGCGGCTGGTCCTTCTCCTTCGGGGTCCGTTTCACGATGTGACTTGACAGGCCCGCGGGGCCATGAGATCATCTCCGGACTTGAGAACAAGAATTTCCCGGTGACCATAGCGAAGGGGCCACACCCGTTCCCATCCCGAACACGGTAGTTAAGCCCTTCAGCGCCGATGGTACTGCGCGGGAGACTGCGTGGGAGAGTAGGACGCCGCCGGGGATTTAATCCGGGCCCCCGCCTTCGGGCGGGGGTTTTTCTTTTCCGGCCCGCCCGCGGTCCGCACCCCGGCTCGAAGCCACGCCCGGACCCGCTCGCCCCCGTCCGGTCGCTCCGGGAGCTGGATGTCCGCGTGCTAAAATCAACAGGTTAGGGAGGTTCCGATGTCCGGCCACTCCAAGTGGGCCAACATCAAGCATCGCAAGGGGGCGCAGGACGCCCGGCGGGCGAAGCTCTTCACCCGGATCGGCCGGGAGATCCAGACCGCCGCCCGGGAGGGGGGCGGAGACCCGGCCGCGAACGCCCGGCTGCGCGCGGCGATGTTGGCCGCGCGGGCGGTGAACATGCCGGGGGAGAACATCGATCGGGCGGTCAAGCGGGGTACCGGCGAGATCGAAGGGGTCCACTACGAGGAGGTGGTCTACGAGGGGTTCGGCCCCGGCGGCGTCGCGGTCCTGGTCCAGGCCCTGACCGACAACCGCAACCGAACCACGTCGGAGATGCGCTTCCTCTTCACCCGGAACGGGGGCGACCTCGGCGGAGCCGGAAGCGTGGCGTGGATGTTCGAGCGCCGCGGCTACCTGGAAATCGCGCGCGACGCGGTCTCCGAGGACGCGCTGACCGAGGCGGTGCTCGAGGCCGGGGGCGACGACCTGCGCGTCGGGGAGGAGGCCTACGAGGTCTACACCGCGCCCGGGGCCTTCCACGCCGTGCGCGACGCGCTCGAGCAGGCCGGCCTGAAGCCGTCGAACGCCGAACTGGCAATGGTTCCTCAGAACCCCGTCGCGGTCGATCCGGCCCGCCGGGGCCAGCTGCTCGCGCTGCTCGAGGCGCTCGACGACCACGACGATGTCCAGCAGGTCGCCGCGAACTGCGAGCTCTGACGGCCCGCGGACGACGAAGGGGGACGCGGCGCCGTGATCGCGATGAAGGTCCTGGGGCTCGATCCGGGCTCGCGCATCGCGGGCTTCGCGCTCGTGACGTTCTCCGGCGGACGGGTGCAGGAGCTCGAGCTCGGGGCCTGGAACGTCGGCGCCGCCGGCAGCCGGGCGCGCTCGCTCGGCGCGCTGCTGGCCGCGATCGAGGGCTGGCTGGGGGAGCGGCGGCCGGACGTCGCCGCCGTCGAATCGCCCTTCCTGCACCGCAACGCGCGCTCGGCGCTCGCCCTGGCGGAGGCCCGCGGCGTGCTGCTGGCGGCGCTCGGCGCGGCCGGCATCGAGGTGGCGGAGTACGCCCCGGCGGCGGTCAAGAAGACGATCTGCGGCGACGGGAACGCGGACAAGGAGCGGGTCCGGGCGCTGCTCTCCCGGAGCGTGCCCGGGCTCGAGCGGTTCCCGGTCGCCGACGCCGGGCTCGATGCGACCGACGCCCTGGCGGTCGCCGTCTGCCACTGCGTGCACGCGCGCTTCGACGCGCGCGTCCCGGGGACGGTCCGTTGATCGGGCACCTCTCGGGCACGCTGCGGCGGAAGGCGATGCCGCAGGTGATCGTCGACGCCGGCGGCGTCGGCTACGAGCTGACCGTCTCGCTCGCCACGCTCGAGCAGCTGCCGCCGGAGGGGCGTCCCGTGGCGCTGGAAGTCCTGACGCTCTGGCGCAACGAGAGCCTCCAGCTCTTCGGCTTCACCACACCCGACGAGAAGGCCCTGTTCGGAATCCTGACCGCCGTGCCCGGGATCGGCCCGCGCCTGGGAATGGCCCTGCTGTCCTCGCTCTCGGTCGGCGAACTGGTCGGCGCGGTGCGCCAGGAGCGGGCCGCGACGCTGCAGGCCGTCCCCGGGATCGGCAGGAAGACGGCCGAGCGGCTGATCCTCGAGCTGCGCGACCGCCTGAAGGACTGGCGCGCGGACGCGCCCGGCGCTCCGGCCGGGTCGCCGGCGGGGGCCGCCGGAGTGCTCGAGCGCGACGCGGCGAGCGCGCTCGAGAACCTCGGCTACCGGCCGGCCGAGGTCCAGGCGGCGCTGGCGCGCGTCGCGGCCGGCGGGACGTCACTCGACCTCGCGGCCCTGGTCCGCGCGGCGCTGCGCGAGCTCGGGGCCCGTCCGTGAGCGGCCCCGCCCCGGACCGCGACGTGCTGACGCCGCTCGCGTCGGGCGAGGACCTGCGCCACGAGGCAAGCCTGCGCCCGCGCACGCTCCCCGAGTTCGTCGGGCAGGGGAGGGTGGTCGACAACCTCGCGGTCTTCCTC
>CAYZDB010000283.1:0-4224 GCA_964476985.1 uncultured Acidobacteriota bacterium
GCGCGGTAGCCGAGGCCCGCGGGTGGTCCCAGGCGGTCGTGCAGGCCCTGGTCGAGGAGTCGCGGACCGAGGCCCAGCGCCGCCGCGGAGACACCGCCCGTGCGCTGCTGGCCCAGGCCCGCCGGCTCGCCCGCAAGCTCGACCTCGCACCCGAGCTGTTCGACGTCTACCTGGAACTCTGGCGGCTGGGCGTGCGCGAGCACGACCAGTCCGAGGCCCGCGCCGCGCTCCGCGCGCTGCGCCAGGTCGTCCGGTTCCTCGAGTCCTACCCCCCGGGCGCGGACGACGTGCGCCCGCTGCTCGATCCGCGCGGTCAGGCCGAACCGGCACCCGCGCGCGTCAAGGAGGCCCGCTGATGAGACCCACGCTCCGCTTCGTCCCGTGGCTGGTGCTGGCCGCGGCCCTGCTCGTCCTCCCCCTCCCGGCCCAGGCCGGGGAGCGGCCGCCGAACGGCCTCGGATCACCGAACTGGTCGGACAACCCGAACATCGACCGCGAGATCTTCGGGGGCGATTCGGGAAGCCCGTGGCCGGTCGCGATCCGCGACCTGCGGCGGAACGCTCCCGGGAACCAGACCGCGTCCTGCCCCGCACCGCTTCCGGCTGCGCTGCCCCTCGTCGCGCTGGTTCCGGGGGCACCACCCACCCTGCTCTGGCTGCCCGTGCCGGCGCCGCCCGCGGCGGCCCCGGTGCGTTGACCCTTCCGCGCGCGGGGCCGGCCGGGCCGGCCCCGCGCCGCGGCCCGGGCTCAGCTCCCGAGCCCGCGCAGGTACTCGAAGGTGAAGAGCCCCGTGTCGTGCCCGTCGGACCAGCGGAACTGCACGGCGTAGTGCCCGATTGGCGCCCAGTGCAGCACCCGCAGCGCCGCCGGGACGCGGGCCGGGTCGAGCCGCTTCTCGCCCGTCATCTCGTCGACGCACTGGGCGCACGGGCAGGCCAGCCGGAGCGCGCGGGCCCCGTGGAAATCCTCCCGGCCGTCTTCCCAGGCGATCCCGACCTCGCCGTTGGGAAACAGCTCGATCGTGCGCACCCTCGGCGCGGCCACGGCGAGTCAGGCCCCCTGGGGGAGCGGGCAGTCGGGGGTCCCCGCCGGGGGGGTTCCGTGCTGGGCGGCGATGACGGTCGTGATCCCGCCCCGGACCTTGAAATGGCCCGTGACCCGCATCCAGGCCGGGTCGAGCGCGCGGACGAGGTCCTCCAGGACCCGGTTGGTCACCGCCTCGTGGAAGATCCCCTCGTCGCGCCAGGACCAGAGGTACTGCTTGAGCGACTTCAGCTCGACCAGCCGCGGGCCCGGCACGTAGTCGATCTCGATCGCCGCGAAGTCGGGCTGGCCGGTGCGGGGGCACAGGCAGGTGAACTCGGGGGCGACCATCCGGACCCGGTAGGGGCGGTCCGGGGCCGGGTTCGGGACGGTCTCGAGGTCTCGGGACGGGGTCAGGGGCACGGCCGGGGCTCCTGCCGGGCGGGTCGGGCCCGGCGCACGGGCCATTCTGGGGAACCCCCGGGCGAACGCAACGCCGGACTGGGCCGAACGCCCTCCGGTGCCTAGATTCCATGGTGAGCCCGCCGGGGGACGGGTGACGAAACGACCGGCCCGGGCCCGCTCCGGTCGAGAGGACTGGGATGACCGTGTCGACCGATCTCTGTCCCGTCGATCTTGCCGATGGCCTGGCCCGGGCGGGCGACGACCGCGCCTTCTACCGCGAGCTGCTCGACCTCTTCCTCGAGGACGCCCGCCAGCGACTCGACCAGCTCGAGTCGGCGCTCTCGGCGGGCGACCTGGCGCAGGTCGCGAGCACCGCCCACAGCATCAAGGGGGCGGCGGCGAACCTGGCCGCGGAGCGCGCCCGCTCCTTGGCCTGGGCGATCGAGAGCCGCGGGCGCGCGGGCGACAGCGCGGGGCTGGCGGAGTTCGCGGGGGAACTCGCGGCGGAGCTCGAGAGGGTCGCCGCGTTCACGAGGAGTTTCACGGCCTGATGCGCATCCTCGTCGTCGAAGACGAGCCGGTCTCCCGGCGCATGCTCAGCGCGGCCGTCGCGCGGATGGGCTACGACGTCGTCGCCGCCGCCGACGGGCGCGAGGCCTGGGACGTGCTGCGCGCCGAGCAGATCGGCCTCGTCGTCACCGACTGGATGATGCCCGAGATGGACGGCCTGCAGCTCGTCGAGAAGATCCGCGGGAGCGAGCTGGGGCGCTACGTCTACGTGATCGTGCTGACCTCGCGCTCGGAGAGCCGCGACGCCGCCGAGGCGCTCGAGGCCGGGGCCGACGACTTCATCGCCAAGCCCTGGCACCGCGACGAGCTGACGGCGCGGCTGACCGCCGGCCGCCGGATCCTCGACCTGCAGGCCGCGCTGCAGGAGAAGAACCTGCTGCTCGAGCGGATGACGCGGGTCGACGGGCTGACCGGGATCGGCAACCGGCGGAACTTCGACGAGGAGTTCCCGCGGGCCTTCGAGATGGCCCGGCGGTTCCAGCGCTTCCTGTCGGTCGCGATGCTCGACATCGACCGCTTCAAGGCCTACAACGACCGCTTCGGGCACGAGGCCGGCGACAACGCGTTGCGCGCCGTCGCGGCCGCGATCGACGAGACGGTGCGGACCGCGGACCAGTCGTTCCGGTACGGCGGCGAGGAGTTCTGCTGCACCTTCCCCGAGACCGACGACGCCGGGGCGATCATCGTGGCGGACCGCCTGCGGGCCGCGGTCGAACGGCTGGGGATCGTCCACCCCGAGAACCTCCCGTGGGGAGTGGTCACGATCAGCGTCGGCGTCGCCACGCTCCGGCCGCCGCCCGCGGTCGGCCCGGAGGACCTGCTCCGGGCGGCCGACCAGGCGCTCTACCGGGCCAAGGCCGAGGGGCGGAACCGGACGGTAGTCCTCGCGCCCGAGCACCTGCTCGCCCCGCGCTGATCCGGGGTACGATCCGGCCGTCCCGTTCGGAGGTTCCGCCCCATGAAGGTCCGGATCGTCTACTGCACCGCTTGAAACTACCTCCCCCGCGCCGCGAGTCTCGCGGCGAAGCTCCAGGGCGAGGTCGGAGCCGAGCTCGAACTGGTCGGCGGCTCGGGCGGCGTCTTCGACATCTTCGCCGACGGCGAACTGGTGTTCAGCAAGCACCAGTCCGGCGACTTCCCCGGCGAGGACGACATCGTCCGGCGCCTCAGGGCGCGCGCGGCGCGGCGTCCGGACTGAGTTCGGGCGGCGGGCGCCGCGCGGCCTCACGCTCGGGGGACGCGAGCCGGTCGAGCTCGCCGCGCCCGGCCATCGCCGCGACGCGCGCGCAAGCGTCGTCGCCGCGCCCCGCGGCGCGCGCGCTCTGCACCGCGTCCCAGGCCAGCGCGGGCCCGTCGAGTGCCAGCTCCGCCGCGATCGGCCCGAGCGCCGGGCAATCCCGTCCCGCGGCCCCCGGGAGGTTCTGCGCGGCCAGCAGGGTGTTCGCGCCGTCGAGCCGCACCCACTCCCACCAGCGCCCGAGCTGGCGGCCCGCCGCGAGCTGGCGCGCGCCGTGGCGCAGCGCCGCACAGACCGGATCGCTCGGCTGCTCGGCCGCGAGCGAGCGCGTCAGCAGGCCGTAGAGCGCGGCGCTGTCGCGCCCCACGGCCGTGGCCAGCACGAGCGCGTCCCAGGCCAGGGGGTCGCCGCCCCGGGCGCGCCGCTCGAGGCAGGCCGTCACCGCCGGAAGTTCCCCCGCGAGCTCCGGCTGGCAGCCCGCGGCGGGGGCGACCGCTTCGCCGCACGCGGCGGCCAGCCGCTCGAGCTGGCAGGCCCGGATCGGAGGGAGCGTCCCGTCCAGCCGGCAGATCGTCTCCGCCGTCGGCGCCTCGCGCGCGGCCGCGCCCCACGCCGCGCAGTCCCAGCGCGCCCGGCCGTTCGCGACCGCGAGCCCGCGCGCGACCTCCTCGACCCGGGGCGCGGCGCCCGACCAGTCGAGCAGGAAGTGCTGCGGCCCCCCGCGGGACCAGCCGGTCCCGGCCACCAGCCACCAGCGCTGGCCGCCGAGCGGCCGCAGCGCCAGGCCCCACGCCCCCGCGGCGACGTTGTCGCGCGGCGAGCGCCGCAGCCCGAGCGGCAGCGTCGTCGAGCGGCCGTCGCGCTCGAGCTGGAGCAGCGCGTGGTGCCCGGCGGTGAACGGCTCGGCGAGCGTGACGCTCCAGCGGAAAGCGCCGCCCGGCGCCTCGTAGAGCCCGCTCGACAGCGCGACCTCGTAGCGGAAGCGCGGC
>CAYZDB010000284.1:0-4220 GCA_964476985.1 uncultured Acidobacteriota bacterium
TCCCCGCGGGGGCCGCCAGCAAGAACGTGGACCTCGACAAGAACGGCTCGAACGAGAGCATCGTCGACCTGACGGTGATCTCCAGCTACCCGGCCAAGGTCCGCAACAAGATCACCAACAAGGCGGTCGGCAAGACCTACACCTTCCGCTGGCCGTCGGCCGGCCCGGGCGGCTTCACCAGCAGCCTCGGCGCGGGGACCAGCGGCGGGGTCGGAACGATCTGGGACTGGCAGACCGGCCAGACGATCTACTCCTACACCGGGTCGATCTGCGACAAGGACGCCTGCTTCACGCCGACGAACTCGTCGGTCGGGCCGCGCGGGCCGTTCAGCGTCCCGGGCCGCTCGCTCACCCCCAGCGACATCACCCTCTCGGCCGCCTCGCTGACCTCGAGCATCATCTCCTTCTTCAGCCCCCCGCAGGTCCTGGCGACCGCCACCAGCCAGTTCGTCCCGGGCCAGGGGGTGCTGGAGACGATCACCAACAACACCGGCAGCCCGCTCGTGATCGAGCTGACCGGCGGCGGACCCTGCTGCGAGGGCGAGCACCAGACCTTCTGCGACGGCGAGTGCGTCTCGTACCTCGACGACGAGTTCAACTGCGGCGCCTGCGGGATCGTCTGCGAGGGGTCCAAGACCTGCTGCAACGGCGAGTGCGTCGACACCGGCTACGACCAGCGGCACTGCGGGGCCTGCTTCCAGCCCGCCGGGAAGGACCTGAGCTGCTGCGCTGGCCAGGGGGTCGACATCTTCTCCGACCCGGCCCACTGCGGCGGCTGCGGCAGCGCCTGCGAGGAAGGCCAGTCCTGCGACGCCGGCACCTGCGCGGACCCGTTCGGAGTCTTCGCCGCGCTGGCGCCCTCCGAGGCGCCCGGGGACGAGGGCAGCATGCAGAAGGAGGGCTGCCCGTTCGGCACGATCCGCTGCGGCGAGGACTGCATCGACCCGGCGCGCGATCCGCTGAACTGCGGCGAGTGCGGGGTCGCGTGCGGCGAGGGCGAGGTCTGCTCGGCGGGCCGGTGCTTCGCCGAAGCCCCGACCTGCGACCAGGCGACCGTGACGCAGGAAGTCCTTCCCGGCGAGACGGCGACGATCTGCCGCCCGAGCAGCGCGGTGATCGCGCGCGAGGTCTTCGGCCTGCTGCGCGCCTGCGGCGACACCGTCCCGGACGGCGAAGCGGAGTTCTGCGGCAACGGCGACCCGGCCTCGGCCGGCAGCTTCAACCGGCTCGAGCCGGTGGAAGGGGACGTCGGCCCGGCCTTCCTGACCCCCTACGCGGTCCGGGTCGAGGACGGGACCGGGGACGGCCTGCTCAGCCCCGGCGAGTCGGCCAAGGTGTGGATCTCGCTGCTGAACGTCGGCTCCGGCCCGATCGGCAACCCCGGCGCCCGGCTGCTCAGCGACCCCGTCCAGCTGGTCGACACCGACGCCGACGGGACGCCCGACGGCCCGGCCTCCAGCGCGCTGCTGATCGACGACCGCGCCGGGTATCCGAACTTCCCGGCGCTCGACCGCACCCCCAACCCCGACTGCTCGCCGCTCACCCTGGCGCCCCAGTTCAGCCTCGACCCGTTCGAGGTGGCGCTGCCCCCCGACCACCCCGGCGACGTGGCGCGGCCGTTCGTGGTCCGCGTCAGCGGGACGGTCGGCGGCGCACCGTGGCAGCAGGACGTGCTGCTCAATCTCGGCGTGACCGGCCGCTGCGACCCGGCCGTCGACTTCGGCAACTACGACGGGCTCCGCGGCCTGCTCTCCCCGATGGCCCGGCTGGTTCCCGAAGGGGATGCGCCGGTCTACCCGCCCCGCCCGTTCAAGCGCGGCTCGGTCCGCCCGCTCAAGCTCTACCTGTCGTGCGGCACCTACCTGCTCAAGAACGGCGAGATCCCCGCGCCGGAGATCGTCGGCCTGACCCGCGTCGGCTTCGGTCCGCTCGACATCCGGACCCTGAAGCTGAACAACGACACGAAGTCGAGCGACCCGTTCTTCCGCAACGCGGCCGGCAGCGACCAGTGGCACTTCAACCTGAGCACCGACGAGCTCGAGCTCGGGACCTACCTCATGACGATCCGGCTGGCCGAGCGCAAGACCTACACGGCCGGTTTCGTGATCGGCAAGTAACGGCCTGAAGGGCCCGGCCGGGGCGCGACGCGCACCGGCCGGGCAGGCTCCCCGCGGCGGGACATCCGCCCCGGGGCCCCGGAGGCCGTTCCGGTCGACCGGCCCCGGCGTTCGTCCCCGCGCTGGCCCCCGCGCTGGCGCGCCCGGAGGGATTCGAACCCCCAACCGCCGGCTCCGAAGGCCGATGCTCTATCCGTTGAGCTACGGGCGCGCGGAGGGACGACCCATTGTCGCGCGGGACCGGCTCCCGCGCGCGTCCGGTCGGGGCCGCGGGCCGGGCGCGCCGGTCCGTGGATAATGTCGCTCCCGACCGGGACGTGGAGCGGTCTCGATGGTCGACCTGACGCACCTGCCGCAGCTGGTCGTGCTGTTCTTCGTGATCTTCGACCCGCTGGCGAGTTTCGCGGTCTTCTTCGCGCTGACCGAGGAGATGGTCCCTGCGCAGCGCCGGCGCGCGGCCCTGCTCGGGCTGCTGGTGGCGACCCTGCTCTCGCTGCTGGTGCTGGCGCTCGGGACCGCGCTGCTGGCCCTCTTCGACACCACGATCGACCAGTTCCGCGTCGCGGGCGGGATCGTGCTCGGGCTGCTGGGGCTCCGGATGTCGCTCGGCGGCGCGCTCGAGTCGACGGCGCCGGCCGCCGAGCGCTCGACCCAGGCGGTGGCCGCGGTGATCGCGACGCCGCTCCTCACCGGGCCGGCCGCGATCACCGCGATCATCGTCTCGGTCCAGGACTACGGGCGGCCGGTGACGGCGCTGGCGGTCGCGATCGTGCTGGCGGGCACCGCCGTGCTCTTCCTCGCGGCGCCGCTGGTGCAGCGCGTCGTCAACCGGACGCTGATCCAGATCCTGTCGACGACGCTCGGGCTGATCACGCTGGCCTGGGGGGTGCGCTACGTCACCGAGGGCCTGACGGCGATCCTGCGGGCCGCGCCGTGACGCCGGTCGCGCGCGAGGTCGCCTTCAAGGCGACGGTGGAGCGCTCGCGGTTCTTCGCGGTCCTCTTTCCCGCGGCCGACGAGGCGGCGCTGGAGGCCGTGCTGAAGCGCCAGCGCAAGGAGCACCACAAGGCGGTCCACCACTGCTGGGCCTGGCGCGCCCCCGGTCCCGAGGGCGCCCCCGTCGAGCGCTCGAAGGACGACGGCGAGGTCGGCCACCCCGGCCGCGTGCTGCTGGAGATCCTGCGCCGGCACGACCTGGCGGGCGGGATCGTGGTCTCGCGGATCTTCGGCGGGGTGAAGCTCGGAGTGGGCGGCGTGTCGCGGGCGTTCCGGGAGGCGGGTGAGGGCGTGGTCGAGGCGGCGCGCGGAGGGGGGTTCGGATGAGCGGTTCCCCCGCGACCGGGCCGGCACCGCCTGCGCCGCGCGAGCTGAGCCGCGGCCTCTCGGCGCTGGTTGGCGAGGGGCTCCGCCTGGGCTGGATCTACCCGGTCTGGGCGGTGCTGCGGTCCGCGCTCCGCGGCCGGCCGCCACACGAGCGCAGCACGCGCGAGTGGTGCCGCCTCTTGATCCGCCGCTACGACGTGCAGTTCGAGCGCGATCCGGCTGCGGTGCCGCTGATCGCCGGCCGGCGCTGCCTCTGGGTCTGCCCGCATCGCAGCGTGGCGGACTTCTTCGTCCACAAGGAGCTGGTCGAGGGGCGGGGCGCGACCCTCTCTCGCACCCTCGTCGCGGGCGTCTTCCCGATGATCTGGCTCGCCTCGCGGCTCGACCGCTCGGTCTGGTTCTTCCGCCGGGACAAGTCCCACACGCGCGACGCGTTCTACCGCTGGCTCGACCGCGAGTTCGAGCGCTGCCCGCTCGAGGGGCTGATCGTCTACGCCGAGGGACACCGCAGCCAGCTCGAGCGGCCGCTGCCGCTCAAGGCGGGGATGATCCGCTACGCCTTCCGGCGCGGGCTGCCGGTCCAGGTCGTCATGACCGGGCAGACCGAGCAGGTGATCGACGAGCGGCGGCGGATCGGCCGCTCCGGCGTGACCGTCCCGTTCCGGGTCGAGCCGCCGCTCGAGCCGGGCGACTACCCCGACGAGCGGGCCTTCTTCCGCGCCGTCAGCGAGCGGTTCCAGCAGGCCTTCCACGAAGTCGCCGGCGGGCCGCCGCCGCGGG
>CAYZDB010000285.1:0-4186 GCA_964476985.1 uncultured Acidobacteriota bacterium
CGGCTCGACGACGGCGGCTGGCGCGACGTTGCGCTGGAGCCGGGGGCGGCCCAGCCCCCGGTGCTCTCGATCGTCGAGGACGCGGACGGCTCGACCTGGCTGGGCACCGCCTTCGCGGGACTGTTCCGCGCCGGCCCCGACGACCGCGTCGCGCGCGTCCCCGACGCCCCAGCGGAGCTCTACCTCTGGCTCGCCGCCTCCCCGCGCGACCGCGCGATCCGCGCCGCGGCCAGCGGCGGCCCGCTCGTGCTGGTGGACGGGCGCGCCGACCGGGCCCCGCTGCCGGAGGGCGGCGCTGCGCCGACGGCCACGCTGGTCGACCGCCAGGGGCGCTGGTGGGTCGGAACCGGCGGCGCCGGACTGCTGCTGCGGGACGGCGAGGGCTGGCGCGACGCCGCACCGGGCCTGCCCGTTCCGCCCTACTTCACCGCGCTGCGCGAGGACGACGGCGGAACCGTCTGGGCCGCGACCGTCGGCGCGGGGCTGTGGCGCGTCGCCGGCCCCGACCCGGCGGCGCCCGGAGCGCCCGCTGCGATCGGCACGGCGCACGGCCTGCCGACCGACACGATCTACGACGCGCTCGACGACGGCCGCGGCGCGCTCTGGCTCTCGACGCCGCGCGGGATCGTCCGCGTCGCGCGCGACGAGCTGCTGGCCGCGGCCGAGGGCCGCGCCGCAACGGTGCGCGCGCAGCTGCTGTCGATCGACGAAGGGCTGGCCGCCGGCGAGTGCAACGGCGGCGGCCATGCTGCGGCCCGCACGCCGGACGGGCGGCTGCTGTTCGCGACGCCCGCCGGGATCGCGCTGGTGGAGCCGGGCCGCACGTTCGGTCCGGCCGCCGCACCCGCCGCGGCGATCGAGGAGCTGACCTGCGACGGGACGGCGATCGAGCTCGCGGGCGGCGCGGCGCCGCGGCTCCCCGCCGGGACCGTGCGCTGCGAGCTGCGCTACACCGCGCCCGCGCTGGGCGCCCCCGAGCGGGTGGTCTTCTCCTACCGGATGTCGCGCCTCGACGACGGCCTCGTCGCGGCCGGCGCGGCGCGCAGCGCGACCTACACCCACCTCCCACCGGGTGAGCACGTCTTCGAGGTCGTCGCGGCCGACCGCGACGGCGCGTGGCGCTCCGCGCCGGCGGCGGTGCGCTTCTCGGTCGAGCCCCACCCGTGGCAGACCGCCTGGTTCTGGGCGCTGGCCGCGCTCGGCGCGGCGGCGCTGGCCTACGCCGCCTTCCGCGGCCGCGTGCGCCGGCTGCTCGCGCACCAGCGCGAGCTCGAGCAGGCGGTGGCGGCCCGCACCGCCGAGCTGGCCGAGACGAACCGGACGCTCGAGCAGCGCGTCGACCAGGGGATCGAGCGGCTGCGCGGCGCCGAACGGATGGCCGCCTACGGCGAGATGGTCGCCGGCGTGGCGCACGAGGTCCGGCACCCGATCTTCTCGCTGCGCTCGGCCGCCTACCTGATCGCGCACAAGGCGGGCCCGCTGAGGGACGAGCTGGCCCAGCCGCTGGCGACCCTCGACCGCGAGACGACGCGGATGACGCGGCTGATGGACGACCTGCTGCACTTCGCCCGCCCGCCCGCGCTGCAGCGCGCGCCGACCGCGGTCCGGCCGCTGCTCGAGACCGCCGGGCAGACGGTGCGCGACGCCGGCGGCTGGGACGAGCTGCGGATCGAGATCGACGCCCCGGCCGACCTGCCCGAGGTCCCGCTCGACCGCGACCGGATGCTGCAGGTGCTGGTCAACCTGCTCGAGAACGCGCGCAAGCACGCCAGCGGGGTGACGCGGGTGCGGCTCGTCGCGCGCGCGGTCCCGCACGCGATCGAGCTGGAGGTCGAGAACGACGGCGCGGGGATGGGCCCCGGAGTCCGCGAGCAGGTCTTCGAGCCGTTCTTCACGCGCGGCTCCGGCACCGGGCTGGGGCTGGCGATCGTGCGCCGGATCGTGACCGACCACGGTGGGACGATCGCCGTCGATTCGGCGCCGGAGAGCGGCACGCGCTTCACGATCCGGCTGCCGCGGGAGTAGGCTTCCGCCGTGGACGCGCCGAACACGATCCTGGTCGTCGACGACGACCTCTCGCTGCGCACGATGCTGGCCGAGCTGCTGCGCACGGAGGGGCACGCCGTGCTCGAGGCGGCCGACGGCCGGGCCGCGCTGGAGGCCGCCGGACGCGAGGCGATCGACCTGGCGCTGCTCGACCTGCGCCTGCCCGACACGACCGGGCTCGAGCTGCTGCCGATGCTGCGCGACCTGCGCCCCGAGGCGTCGGTGGTGATGCTCACCGCGGCCGGCTCGATCGAGCAGGCGGTCGCGGCGATGCGGCTGGGGGCCGACAACTTCGTCCAGAAGCCGATCGAGCCGGCCGGCCTGTTCGCGATCGTCGCGAAGGGGCTGGAGACCGCCGCGCTGCGCCGCCGCGCGCGCCGCACCGAGCGCCTCGCCCCGCCCGGCGGCGCGGCACTGCTGGGGGAGAGCCCGGAGTGGCGCGGCGCGCTGGCGCTGGCCGAGAGCGTCGCGCCGCGCGACACCACGGTCCTCCTGGCCGGGCCGACCGGGACCGGCAAGGGGATGCTCGCACGGCGAATCCACGAGCTGTCGCCGCGGCGCCGCGAGCCGTTCGTCGAGCTGAACTGCGCCGGGCTGTCGCGCGAGCTGACCGAGTCGGAGCTGTTCGGCCACGAGCGCGGCGCCTTCACCGGCGCGACCGAGCGCAAGCTCGGGCTGTTCGAGGCGGCCGACGGCGGGACGCTCTTCCTGGACGAGATCGGCGAACTCGACCCCGCGGTCCAGGCCAAGCTGCTCAAGGTGCTCGAGGACCGCCGCTACCGGCGGCTGGGCGGGACCGCCGAGCAGCGGGCCGACGTGCGGCTGGTCGCCGCGACGCATCGGGACCTGAAGGCCGAGGCGGCCGCGGGCCGCTTCCGCGAGGACCTGCTCTTCCGGCTCAACGTCTTCACGATCGCGCTGCCGCGGCTGGCCGACCGGCCGGAGGACGTGCTGCCGCTGGCGGTCCATTTCCTGTCGCAGTTTCGCCCGGTCGAGGACACCGGGCGCGCGCGGACCGACGAGGCCGCGGCGCTGCTGCTCGACTACGGCTGGCCCGGCAACGTCCGCGAACTGCGCAACGTGATGGAGCGCGCCTCGATCGTCTGCCCGCCCGGCGCGCCGGTCGGGCCGCAGCACCTGCCGGCGCTCGAGCCGGAGGAGCCGGGGCCGGCGGCCGACGCCGCACCCGCCGCGCCCCCGGCGGCGCGCGGCACGCCCCCGGCCACGATCGAGGACGCCGAACGCGCCCTGCTGGAGCGCGCGCTGCGCGACCGCAAGGCCGGCCTGCGCGTCGTCGCGAGGGAACTCGGGATCTCGCGCGGCACGCTCTATCGGAAAGCGCGCAAGTACGGCATCGACCTGTAGCGGCCGGCCTCCGTGCCGGCCCGCCATGCGCGTCCGTGGCCGCCGGCGATCTGCGCGGATGGGCTGGCACGGGAGTTGCTCTCCCGGCCCCGCATGGCCCCCTCCGTTCTGCTCGCTGACGACGAGCCCTCGGTCTCCGAGGCGCTCGCCCCGCTGCTCGAGCTCGCCGGGATGCGCGTGCAGGCCGTCGCTTCCCCGGAGGAGGCCGAGCGCGCGCTGGCCGAGCGCGCCTACGACCTGCTGATCGCCGACCTCTCGTTCACCGGCCAGCGCGGCGTCGAAGGGCTGGCGCTGATCGAGCGCGCCAAGCGCGCCTTCCCCGCGCTGCGCGCCGTCCTGTTCACCGCGCACGGCAGTCCCGACCTGCTGGCCGAGGCGCTGCGGCGCGGCGCCGACGACGCCTGGAGCAAGGCGCTGCCGATCGAGGAGCTGGTCGCGCGGGCTCGCCGCCTCGGGCTCGGCTCGCGGACGGACCACTGATGCCCTGGTCCCGTTTCGGAACCACCCGGTCCCGGACCGGGACCGCCGCGGGACCGCTCCGGGCCCCCGAACACCCCGCCGTGCCTCGCGCGCACCCCGCCGCGCCCCGCACACCCCCCTCCAACCCCTTCCGCCTCCCGGCACGCCCCTTGCTGAAACGCCGCCGGGCGCCGGCCACGCCGTCGCCCGGGAGGAGACCCGCCGTGCGCGCCCGAACCGCCGTCCTCGCGCTGCTGACCGCCCTCGCCGCCGCCCTCTCCGGCGTCGCGCTCGCCGGCCCGCCGCCGACCTCCTG
>CAYZDB010000286.1:0-4184 GCA_964476985.1 uncultured Acidobacteriota bacterium
CCGCCGCCGAGTGCCTCGAGCGCCTGGGCTGCCTGGTCGAGGCCGCGTCGGCGCACGAGGCCGCGGGGGACTTCATGGCCGCCGCCGCGGTGCAGGAGCGGACCGGCGACACCGAGGCCGCCGCCGACCTCTACCGGCGCCACGGCGCGCTGCACGACGCCGCGCGCTGCTACCGCACCTGCGGCCAGCTGGCCGAGGCCGCGGCGCTGTACGAGGAGGCGCGCGACCGGCTGTCGGCGGCGGAGGTGCTCGAGGACCTGGGGGACGCCGACCGCGCGATCCAGCTGCTGCAGTCGATCCCGGCCGACGACGACCGCGCGGTCGCGGCCTCGCTGCAGCTCGCCCGCCGGCTCGAGAAGAAGGGGATGGACCCGCTGGCGGTCGACCACTACCGCCGCGCGCTGGCGGCCCAGCTGCCGCCGCGCCAGGCCGCCGACACCTGGTACCTGATGGCCGCCAACCTGGAGCGCAACGGCCGCTTCCGCGAGGCGACCCAGGCGCTGCGCCGGGTGCTGGCGCTCGACATCCACTACCGCGACGCCGCCGCGCGGCTGGCCGCGCTCGAGACGAAGAGCGGCCAGTCGGCCGGGCCGCGCACTCCCCTCAGCGACCGCTACCGGATCGACGGCGAGCTGCCGCACCTCGGCCCCGGGCGCACGCTCGTGGCCTGGGACTCGGTGATGGCCCGCCCCGTCATGCTGCGGCGGCTGGGGCCGGAGACCGTCCCCGAGGGGCCCGCCACCGAGCGCGTGCTGGGCGACGTGCGCCGCACGGCCCGGCTGCACCACCCGGTCATCGCCGCGATCCACGAGGCGGGCCGCGACGAGCAGGGGGTGTACGTCGTCGAGGAACACGTCGCGGGCCAGCCGATCAAGCACCTGCTGCAGCACGAGGGCCCGCTGGACGTGCCGCGCGCGGTCCACCTGCTGACGCAGCTGGCCGAGGCGCTCGACTACGCGCACGGGCTGGGCCTCCTGGCCCGCACGATCCGCCCCGACACCGTCTTCGTCACGCCGGCCGGCGACGCGCGGATCGTCGACTTCGGGCTCGCGCTCCGGGCCTCCGAGGGCCAGTCGCCCTCGGCCGCCTACCGCCCGCCCGAGGCCGGCCGCGCCGAGCGGATGGACCCGTCGTCCGACATCTACCTGCTCGGCGTGCTGACCTGGGAGATGCTGTTCGGCAGCCCGCCGCCGGTCCCGGCGGCCGGCCAGCTCGACCCGCCCGAGATCCCCCACCTGCCCGAGCGGCCGATCCCCGAGGTGCTGCGCCGCGTCCTGTCCGAGTGCCTGACGCCGGACCGCGCGCAACGGATGGGCTCGGCCCAGAAGCTGCTCGAGGAGCTGCACGGCACCAACCTGCTGCCGGGCGCGCTGCTGGCCAACCGCTACGAGATCCGGCGCGAACTGGGACGCGGCGGGATGGGAACGGTCTTCGCGGCGCGCGACCTGGTGCTCGACGAGCCGGTCGCGCTCAAGGTGCTGGCCGGCCCGCTCGACGAGAGCACCGAGCGGCGTTTCGTGCAGGAGATCCGGCTGGCCCGCCAGATCAACCACCCGAACATCGTGCGGGTCCACACGCTCGAGCGCTGGCGCGAGCTGCGCTTCATCGTGATGGAGTACATCGACGGCGTCGACCTGCGGCGCTGGACCGCCGGCAAGCAGCCGATCCCGCTGGGGAAGGCGCTCGAGATCCTGGCCGGGGTCGCGGCCGGGCTGTCGGCCGCGCACCGGCTGGGGATCGTGCACCGCGACGTCAAGCCGGAGAACGTGCTGATCGACCCCGACGCGCGGCCGCGGCTGGTCGACTTCGGGATCGCCCGCCAGGGTGACGTGCACCTGACCCGCGAGGGGCTGGTCATGGGCTCGCCGGCCTACATGGCCCCCGAGCAGATCCGGGGCGAGGCGGCCGACACCCGGGCCGACCTCTACGCGCTGGGCGTGCTGGCCTACTTCCTGATCGCGGGCCGCGAGCCGTTCGCCTCGGAGAACGTCGCCGAGGTGCTGCGCGACCAGCTCGAGACGCCGCCCCCGCCGCTCCACGCCCTGCGCCCCGGGGTGCCCGAGCCGATCGAGGAACTGGTCGCCCGGCTGCTGGCCAAGGACCCCAACCGCCGCCCCTCGTCGATCTTCGCCTTCCTCGAGGAGCTGGCCGCGGTCCGGTCGGGAATGACGGTCGTCACGGCGTAGTAGACTGGCCTCCCTTCCCGGGAGGTGTCCCCCTTGAAGACGATCATCGAACCGTTCCGGATCAAGTGCGTCGAGCCGATCGGCATGAGCACGCCGGCCGAGCGCGAGGCGGCCCTGGTCCGCGCGTCCCACAACCTCTTCCGGCTGCGGGCCGCGGAGATCACGATTGACCTCCTGACCGACTCCGGCACCGGCTCGATGAGCTCGACCCAGTGGGCGGCGATGATGCTGGGCGACGAGTCCTATTCCGGGGCGCGCTCCTGGGAGCGGTTCGAGGCCGCGGTGAAGGACATCTTCGGCTTCGCCGAGGTGATCCCGACCCACCAGGGGCGGGCCGCCGAGCGGATCCTCTTCTCGACGGTGCTGAAGCCGGGCGACGTCGTCCCGTCCAACACCCACTTCGACACGACCCGCGCCAACATCGAGGCCACGGGGGCGAAGGCGGTCGACCTGCTGATCCCGGAGGGGCTGCAGCCGGGACTGATCCACCCCTTCAAGGGGAACCTGGACGTGGCCCGGCTCGAGGCGCTGATCGCCGAGGTCGGGCGGGAGCGGATCCCGCTCGTCATGCTGACGATCACCAACAACTCCGGCGGCGGGCAGCCGGTCGCGCTGGCCAACGTGCGGGCCGTCTCGGCGGTCTGCCGCCGGCACGGCATCCCGTTCTACATCGACGCCTGCCGGTTTGCCGAGAACGCCTGGTTCATCCGCGAGCGCGAGGAGGGGCAGGCCGGGCGCCCGCCGCTCGAGATCGCGCGCGAGATCTTCGCGCTGGCCGACGGCTGCACGATGTCGGCCAAGAAGGACGGGATCGCCAACATCGGCGGCTTCCTGTGCACCAACGACCCGGAGCTGGCGCGCCGGCTGCGCGACCTGCTGATCCTGACCGAGGGGTTCCCGACCTACGGCGGCCTGGCCGGGCGCGACCTCGACGCGATCGCGGTCGGGCTGCACGAGGCGCTGGACGAGGACTACCTGCGCTACCGGATCGTCTCGACGAAGTACGTCGCGGACCACATCGACGCGCTGGGGGTGCCGATCGTCCGGCCGCCGGGCGGGCACGCCGTCTTCATCGACGCGCGGGCGATGCTGCCGCACATCCCGCCGCTCGAGTACCCGGGCCAGGCGCTGGCCTGCGAGATGTACCGCGTGGGCGGGATCCGCAGCTGCGAGATCGGCTCCGTGATGTTCGCCTCGAAGGACCCGGCGACCGGGGCCGAGGTCGCGGCGCCGATGGAACTGGTGCGGCTGGCGATCCCGCGCCGGGTCTACACGCAGTCGCACATGGACTACGTGGTCGAGGCGATCAGCGAGTTGAACGCGCGGAAGGACCGCCTGCGCGGCGTGCGGATCGTCGAGCAGGCGCCGTTCCTGCGCCACTTCACCGCGCGGTTCGAGCCGCTGGCGTAGCGTCCCCGGGCCGGGACGCCGCGGCGCAACGACGGCGGCGCGCCCGCTCCGCGGCCTTGCGCGACCGGGCGCGGACACGCGCCCGGCTCGGCCTCCAGGCCCTGTCGAGCGCGTCCGCGCGCGCCCATCCTCCCGCCCGGGAGGATCGAGGCATGGCGCGACGGACCGACGACCTGCGGCAGGCGGTGGGGGCGGCGCTGCGGCGCCTGCGCAACCAGGGGCAGTTCTCGCTCGACGACGTGCAGCGCGGCACCGCCGAGCAGGGCGTGCGGATCACCCGCTCGCACCTCTCCCGCGTGGAAACCGGCCAGGCCGAGCTGTCCCTGCCCCGCTACCTGGCGCTGGTGCGCGTGCTGGGCGAGCCGCCGGGGGAGGTCACGGAGTCGCTGGCGGCGCTGGTCGAGGGGTTCGGCGAGCCGGACGCCCCGGGCGTCGACCCGGTCGCGCTGGCGCTGCGGGTCGCCGACCCCGCGCGCGCCGCAGCCCTGCTGCGGGGCGCGGCCGCGCGCGCGGCGGCCGCCCTGGGCGGCGCGGCGCTGGCCCGGTGGGCCGACGCGGAGGCCGCGCTCGGGCGCTGGACCGCCTGCG
>CAYZDB010000287.1:0-4175 GCA_964476985.1 uncultured Acidobacteriota bacterium
CATCGAATTTCGCGGGCCTTCGGCGACACGCGGCTACTACCGCAATCCCGAAGCCACGGCAAGGCTGATCCGCAATGGCTGGCTGGATTCCGGTGACCTCGGTTATCTGGCCGACGGTGACATCGTGATCACCGGACGGCTCAAGGACATGATCATCCGCGGCGGGCGCAACCTCTATCCCTATGAACTCGAAGAGGCCGTGGGCGGAATTGCCGGGATACGGCGGGGATGCGTGGCGGTGTTCGGCGCCAACGCCGCGGGGGACGGAACCGAGCGCCTGGTGGTCGTTGCCGAATGCCGCGAACGGGCTGGCGCCGCGCGCGGGGGACGAAGCGCGGTCCCGCGGCGGGGTGGCCCGCGGGGACGCGCGCGGCCGGGGACCGCGCGGCGCGGGCCGCGGCCAGCACACGCTCCTCGTACCCCGCCGCCGGGGTCTCGCCCGCCTCGCGCCACGCCGCGGCCCGGGCCGCCAGCCGCTCCTCGAACTGCAGGCGCGCGGCGCAGGCGGCGCAGCCCGCGGCGCGCGCCGCGGCTGCGGCCCGGTCTCCCGGGTCGTCGGAGGCGAGCCCCAGCTCCAGGCGGTCGCAGTTCACGGCCGGCCCTCCAGCGCGACGCGCAGAAGGGCGCGGGCCCGCGCCAGCTGCGACTTGCTCGTCCCGGGATCGATCGACAGCGCCGCGCCGACCTCCTCGTGCCGCAGCCCCTCGACGTCGTGCAGCAGGAAGACGAGCCGCGCCCGCTCCGGCAGCCCGGCCACCGCACGCGCCAGGTCGAGCGCCCGGGGGTCGGGCATCGTGCTGGCAGGGGCAGCCAGGCTGGTCTCGTCCGGCTCCTCCGTCCGCCAGCGGCGGCGGGAGCGCAGGCGATCGAGCGCGCCGTTGACCACGACCCGGTGCAGCCACGCGCCGGCCCCCTCGGCGTCGACCGCCGGGGCGTGCCGGACCAGCGCGATGAATGCCTCCTGCACGGTGTCCTCCGCGTCCTCGCGCTGCCGCAGCAGGCGAAGCGCCGTTCCCAGGAGCCGGGGAGCGTGACGCCGGTAGGCCTCGGCCACGGCGGCGTCGCTCCACTCGCCCATCGCGTCTCCCTGGCGGCCTTTCACCATCTCTACGGTTCAGCCCCCGCCGGGGTTGGAACCCCCCGGAAAACGAAGGGCCGCCCCGAGGGGCGGCCCGACGACTCCCCGGCCCGGTGCCCGGGTCAGCTCTTGGACCCGCGGCCCGGTTCCGGCAGGCCGGCGAGCCCCGACGCCAGGAGCTGCGCCAGCGCCGCCTCGTCCGTCCCGGTCTCCATCCCGAAGAACTCCTCCTCGGGCTCCTCGGCCGGCTGCTCCGGCGTCGGGAGGTCGACGAGGCGGTAGTCCTCGGCGCCGGTCCCGGCCGGGATCAGGCGGCCCATGATCACGTTCTCCTTCAGGCCGCGCAGGCCGTCGATCTTCCCGGAGATCGCGGCCTCGGTCAGCACGCGGGTCGTCTCCTGGAAGCTCGCGGCGGAAACGAACGAGTCGGTCGAGAGCGAGGCCTTGGTGATCCCCAGGAGCAGCGGCCGGCCCATCGCCGGCTGCCCGCCCTCGGACATCACGCGCTCGTTCTCCTCGCGGAAGCGGAAGCGGTCGACCTTCTCGTCGAGCACGAACTCGGTGTCGCCGACCTCTTCGATCTGCACCCAGCGCATCATCTGCCGGACGATCACCTCGATGTGCTTGTCGTTGATGTCGACGCCCTGCAGCCGGTAGACCTCCTGGATCTCGTTGACCAGGTAGTCCTGCAGGGCGCGCTCGCCCAGCACCGACAGGATGTCGTGCGGGTTCTTCGGCCCGTCCATCAGCGCGTCGCCGGCCCGCACGTCCTCGTTCTCGCGCACGGCGACGTGCTTGCCCTTCGGGATCTTGTACTCGCGGCGCTCGGCGTCAACGCTGCGGACGAAGACCGTCCGGCTCCCCTTCTCGATCGGCCCGTACTCGACCAGCCCGTCGATCTCGGAGATGACCGCCGGCTCCTTGGGCTCGCGCGCCTCGAACAGCTCGGCCACGCGCGGCAGGCCGCCCGTGATGTCCTTGGTCTTGGTCGTTTCACGCGGGATCTTGGCCAGCACGTCGCCGGCGCGGACCTCGTCGCCGTCCTCGACCATCAGCAGCGCCTTCACCGGCAGCGCGTACTCCCTGATCTTGTGCTTGTCCTTGCGGATCACGATCTTCGGGACCTTGGTCTCGTCCGGCGAGGACATGATCTTCTTCTGGACCAGCCCGGTGACCTCGTCCTGCTCCTCGCGGACGGTCTCGCCCTCGATCACGTCCTGCATCTGGACCTGGCCCGACTCCTCCGTCAGGATCGCGAAGGTGAAGGGGTCCCACTCCATCAGCCGCGTCCCCGGCACGACCTCTTCGCCGTCCTTGACCTTGAGCACCGCGCCGTAGGCCACGGCGTGGCGCTCCAGCTCGCGGTCCTTGCGGTCGACGATCACCAGGTTCCCCTGCCGGTTCATCACGACGTTGTCGTTGTTGCGGTTCTCGACGGTCGAGACGTGCAGGTACTTGACGCGACCGGCGTTCTTGGCCTCGGCCGAGGACTGCTCGTGCACCTGGCTCGCCGTGCCGCCGATGTGGAAGGTGCGCATCGTGAGCTGCGTGCCGGGCTCGCCGATCGACTCGGCCGCCAGCACCCCGACCGCCTGTCCGATCTCGACGATCCGGCCGTTGGAGAGGTCCCGCCCGTAGCACATCCGGCAGACCCCGCGCGGCGTCTCGCAGGTCAGGACCGACCGGATCCGGACCTTCTCGATCCCCGCGAGCTGGATCTGGCCGGCCAGCTCCTCGGTGATCTCCTCGTTCTTGGAGGCGAGCAGCTCGCCGCTGGTCGGGTCGTAGACGTCCTCGTGCGCGACGCGCCCGATGATCCGGTCGCGCAGCGACTCGATGACCTCTCCGCCCTCGACGATCGCGCGGGCCTCGATCCCGTCGGGGGAGCCGCAGTCCTGCTCGAAGATGATCACGTCCTGCGCGACGTCGACCAGGCGCCGCGTCAGGTAGCCCGAATCGGCCGTCTTGAGCGCGGTGTCGGCCAGGCCCTTCCGGGCGCCGTGGGTCGAGATGAAGTACTGCGCCACCGTCAGCCCCTCGCGGAAGTTGGCGGTGATCGGGGTCTCGATGATCTCGCCCGAGGGCTTCGCCATCAGGCCGCGCATCCCGGCCAGCTGGCGCATCTGCTGCTTGCTGCCTCGCGCGCCCGAGTCGGCCATGATGTAGACGGAGTTGAACTCGGCCGACGGGTCGTCGTCGATCGAGCGCATCTGCTTGAACATCGCCTCCGCGACGCGGTCCGTGACGTCCGACCAGATCGCGACGACCTTGTTGTAGCGCTCGCCGTTGGTGATCGCGCCGTCGCGGTACTGCTGCTCGACCTCGATCTGCTGGCGCCGGGCATCCTCGACCAGCTTGTCCTTCTGCTCGGGGATGACCATGTCGTCGATGCCGATCGAGACCCCGGCCCGGGTCGCGTACTGGAAGCCGAGGTCCTTCAGGCTGTCGACCATCTGGACCGTCACGTCGTTCCCGTACCGCAGCCAGGTGAAGTTGACCAGCTCCTGCAGGCCCTTCTTCTTGAGCAGGGCGTTGATGAACGGCAGCTCCTCCGGCAGCGCGCGGTTGAAGATCACGCGGCCGACGGTGGTGTCGATGATCCCGTCGCGGATCTCCTGCACCGGCGCGGAGTGGACGTCCTGGTCGTCGTAGAGCGTGGTCAGGTCCATCAGCCGGCCAGTGAAGCGCACCTTGATCGGCGTCAGGGTCCCGACGTAGCCGTTCTCGTAGGCCAGCAGCACCTCGTCCAGCGTCGAGAACAGCCGCCCCTCGCCCGGCGCCCCGCGCTTGGCCTTGGTGAGGTAGTACATCCCGAGCACCATGTCCTGGCTGGGCACGGTGATCGGCTTGCCGTTGGCCGGCTTCAGCACGTTGCGCGTGGACATCATCAGGATGTGCGCTTCGGCCTGGGCCCGGATCGACAGCGGAACGTGGACCGCCATCTGGTCGCCGTCGAAGTCGGCGTTGAAGGCGGTGCAGACCAGCGGGTGGATGCGGATGGCCTTGCCCTCGATCAGCACCGGCTCGAAGGCCTGGATGCCCAGGCGGTGCAGCGTCGGCGCGCGGTTGAGCATCACCGGATGCTCCTTGATCACCT
>CAYZDB010000288.1:0-4169 GCA_964476985.1 uncultured Acidobacteriota bacterium
GAAGGCGGCCGCGATGTCCTCGTAGGTCACCTCGACCTGGTGGTGGCGCGTGCCCAGCGCCCGGACCGCCAGCTCCTGCTCGGCCCTCTCTTCGTACTCGCGGTCGGCGAAGGCGACCGAGTAGGTCTCGAGCGGGGTGTCGGTGATCGACCGCACCAGCGCCGTCGCGGCGGTCGAGTCGAGCCCGCCCGACAGGTAGGCCCCGACCGACACGTCGGCGCGCAGCCGCAGCAGGACCGACTCCGCCAGCAGCGCGCGCAGCTCGGCCGCGGCCGCGCGCTCGTCGGTGACCAGCGCGCCGGGGGGCGGCGGGGCCGGGACGTCCCAGTAGCGGGTCACGCGCGGGGGCCGGCCCTCCTCGGCCACCAGCAGGTGGCCGGGCGGCAGCTCGTGCACCCCCTGGGCCACCGTCCGCGGCGGCAGCGTCGTCCAGAGCACGAAGCACTGGTCGAGCCCGACCGGGTCGATCCGCGCCGGCAGGCCGGCCGCGAACAGCGACTTGATCTCGGAGCCGAACAGCAGCCGGCCGTCGTGCTCGGCCCAGTAGAGCGGGCGGATCCCCAGCCGGTCGCGGGCCAGGAGCAGCCGGCGCCGCCGCGCGTCCCACAGCGCCAGCGCGAAGTTGCCGTTGCAGCGCTCGACGAAGGCGTCGCCCCACTCCTCCCAGGCGTGGACCAGGACCTCGGTGTCGGAGCGGGTGCGGAAGCGGTGCCCCCTCGCCTCCAGCTGCGGCCGCAGCTCGACGAAGTTGTAGACCTCGCCGTTGTAGGTGATCCAGACCGAGCCGTCCTCGTTGCAGAGCGGCTGGGAGCCGCCGGCCAGGTCGATGATCGAGAGCCGCGCGTGGGCCAGCCCCGCGGGGGCGTCGAGGCGCAGGCCGAAGCCGTCCGGGCCGCGGTGCTCGACGCACGCGATCATGCGCGCCAGCTCCTCGCGGCGCGGCGGCCGCGACCCCTGCCGGTCGACGATCCCCGCGATGCCGCACATCGGCTACGGCTCCTGGTGGTCGAGCAGCTGCTCGGGCGGGACGTCGCGCACGACGCGCGCCGGCGAGCCGACGACGATCTTGCCGGCCGGGACGTCCTTCGTCACGACCGAGCCGGCCGCGACCAGCGCGTCGGCCCCGACCGTGATCCCGGGCAGGAAGGTGACGTTGGCGCCGACCCGGGCCCCGCGCTCGAGCGTCACGCCGCCGAAGTGCTGGAAGCGCTCCTTCGTGCGGCCCAGGTAGTTGTCGTTGGTGAAGGTGACCTCGGGGGCGATGAAGCAGCCCTCGCCGATCGAGGACAGGGCCGTGATGTAGGCCTCGGTCTCGATCTTGCAGCGCGGGCCGATCGTGACCTTGTTCTCGACCGTCACGCCGCGGCCGATGATCGTCCGGGCGCCGATCGAGACCTCCTCGCGGACCGTGGCCTGGTCGGCCAGCATGACCTGCGGCCCGATCGCGGCGCCGCGGTAGACGATCACCGCCGCCCCGACCAGGCAGTCGGCGCCGATCGTCAGCGGCGGCAGCGGCTTGAGCTGCGTCACCGCCGAGGCCGCCGCCTTCATCGGCAGCTTGCCCAGTACCGCGTGGTCGTCGATCCGCACGCCGTCCCCCACCACCACCTCCGGGTGGACGACGACGTAGCAGCCGATCGCGCAGCGCGCCCCGATCCGTGCCCCCGCCATGACGACCGTCCCGTGGCCGAGGGTGGTCCCCTCGCCCACCGTCGCGGTGGGGTGGACCAGGGCCTGCCCGAACCCGCCCTGTCCTGTGTTCACGCGCGTCCTCCGCGCCTGCCGGCACCCCCGGTGCCGGCAGGCTCAGCGAGGAAGTCCGTTGCGAGGCCGCCCGTCTGCACCGCACCGGTTCCGGAGCGGCCGCGAGCGGCGCCGGGTCACGCCTGCACCCGGTTCCGCTCCAGCCACGCCAGGAGTTCCGACTTCTTGTAGCGCAGCGACGAGGTGCGCCCGGACCCGACGCGGTACGCGGGAAGCTGGTTGCTCTTGGTGAGCTCCCACAGCTTCGTGCGCCCGATCTTCAGGAACTCCTGCGCCTCGCGGCTGGTGAGGATCTCGTCTTCCCGTTCGATCATCTCGGAGGCCATCGTGTTGCTCCTTGTTGCGTTCCGGGACGGCGTCACGCCGCCAACCGGGTTCCCCGGCTCTTGGACCGTGGTATAAACGGGGCCTTCCTCGCGGAGGCCGCAGTCAGGTGCTCCCCGACACCGCTCGCTGGCTGTTGCGGCTGGTCCAAGCCGATCAGCCATGTCCGGACGTTCCCGACGCACTCTGGCCGGCGCTGCTCGAGGCGGCGCGCGAGACCGAAGTGCACGGGCTGGTGGCCGAGCGCGTGCTCGCAGCGGGAGCGCGCGTGCCGCCCGCGGTCGCCCGCGAGCTCACGGCGCTGCGCCAGCACGAGGCGCGCCACCACGGCTTCCACTTCGTGGAGGCCGAACGGATCGCGGCCGCGCTGGGCGCGCGCGCGATCCCGTGGGTCCTGCTCAAGGGGGCCGGCCTGGCGCGCACCGCGTACGGCCAGCCGGTCGAGCGCGCCTTCCGCGACCTGGACGTGCTGGTCGCCGCGGAGCGCCACGACGAGGCGATCGCCGCGCTGCGCGCGCTGGGCTACGCCGACGCCGACACCGCGCCGCTCCAGGCGGTCCAGCGCGCGACCCACTTCCACGTCGCGCTCGCCGGGCGGGGAAAGCCGCAGGTCGAGGTCCACTGGGCCGTGGTGCGGCCCGAGGACCCCTACCGGATCGACCCGGCCTGGCTGCTCCGGGACGCCCAGGTCCCGGCCGAGACGCCGCGCGTCCCCTGCCCGCCGGCCGAGGGGCAGGTGCTCCACGCGGCGGCCAGCCAGGTGCGCTGCGGCTTCACGCAGCTCAAGCGGATCGTGGACGTCGACCGGATCGCGCGGCGCGGCGGCGTCGACTGGGCGCGGGTCGCGGCGCGGGCCGCCGAGGGCGGGCTGGCGCCGGCCGTGCGCCTGCTGCTCGAGCTGTCGTCCGAGCTGCTCGGCACGCCGCTCGGCGACGCGCTGGACCGGCTGCCGCCGCTCGGCCGCGACCGCGACCGGCTGGACGAGCTGGGGATCGCGGGCTTCCCGCTCGGCCTGCCGCCGTCCGCCTGGGGCCCGGCGCGTCACCTGGTGCGCTACCGGCTGGCCCGCGACCGCGGGCTGGTCGTGCACCAGTTCGTCTTCCCGACCCCCTTCGAGCGCGAGCGGATGCGGGCCCTCGGCGTGCGCCGCGGGGCGGAGCTGGCCGGCACGGCCAAGCGCACGCTGATCCTCGCGTGGCTCGCGCTGTGGCAGCTCGGTCTGCGCGCCGTTCCGCATCGCCGCTCGCTCCGCTAGCGCCGCGCCACCCAGCTCTGCACCTCGGGGGGCAGGTAGGGGCGGTACTCGGGCACCAGTTCCTTCAGGGTCTCGCGGATCCCCATGTCGTCCATCGCCACGGCCAGGTTGATCAGCCGCGCGACCTTCTGGTCCAGGTCGGCCGGGACGGTCTCCCGCGCCACGACCTTCGAGATCTTGGGATGGACCGTCCGCTCGCTCTGCTCGCGCTCGCCGGACAGCTCCTCGTTGAGCTTCTCCCCCGGGCGCAGGCCGACGTAGACGACCGGGATGTCCTGGTCGGGCTCGAGGCCGTGCAGCCGGATCACCTTGCGCGCCAGCTCGTCGATCAGCATCGGCTCGCCCATGTCGAGCACGAAGATCTCGCCCCCCCGGGCCAGCGTGCCGGCCTGGATCACCAGCGCGACCGCCTCGGGGATCGTCATGAAGTAGCGCCGCACTTCCTTGTGGGTCACGGTCACCGGGCCGCCGCGCTCGATCTGGCGCTGGAACAGCGGGATGACCGAGCCGCGGCTGCCCAGCACGTTGCCGAAGCGGACCGCGGCGACCACCGTGTGGCGGTAGCGGCCGGACTGGATGTACATCTCGGCGACCCGCTTGCAGCAGCCCATGATGCTGGTCGGGTTGACCGCCTTGTCGGTCGAGATGCAGACCAGCCGCTCGACGCCGAACTCGTCGCAGGCCTCGAGCACGTTGCGGGTGCCGAGGATGTTGTTGAGCACGGCCTCGTCCGGGTTCAGCTCCATTAGCGGGACGTGCTTGTCGGCGCCGGCGTGGAACACGATCTCGGGGCGGAAGCGCTGGAACACGCCGAGCAGCTTCCGCT
>CAYZDB010000289.1:0-4165 GCA_964476985.1 uncultured Acidobacteriota bacterium
GGCGGCCGCGGCGGCCTACCTGGAGGGGGCCCGCTTCGGCAACCCCGAGATGGTACAGATACACCCGACGGCGATCCCCGGCGAGGACAAGATGCGCCTGATGTCCGAGTCGGCGCGCGGCGAGGGGGGCCGCGTCTGGGTCCCGCGGAAGAAGGGCGACACGCGCGACCCGAAGCAGATCCCGGAGGCCGAGCGCTGGTACTTCCTCGAGGAGAAGTACCCCAAGTTCGGGAACCTCGTGCCGCGCGACATCGGCTCGCGCGAGATCTACCACGTCTGCGTCGACCTCGGGCTGGGGGTCGGGGGCGAGAACCAGGTCTTCCTCGACCTGACGCACAAGAGCCGCGAGTTCCTCGACCGGCGGCTGGGCGCGATCCTCGAGATCTACGAGCAGTTCGTGGGAGACGACCCGCGCACGGTCCCGATGCGGATCTTCCCGGCGATCCACTACTCGATGGGCGGCCTCTGGGTCGACTACGAGAAGACGCCTGACGGCTACTACGACCTGGCCTCGCCGCGGAACCACATGACCAACCTCCCCGGCCTCTACGCCGCCGGCGAGTGCGAGTACCAGTACCACGGCGCCAACCGGCTCGGCGCCAACGCGCTGCTGTCGTGCATCTACGCCGGGATGGTCTCGGGCCCGGCGGCGACGATCTACGCCGCGGAGGGGTCGGCGCCGCGGGCGGCCGAGCAGCCCTCCGGCCTCTACGACGACGCGGCCCGGCGCTGGCGCGACCGCTTCGAGCGGCTGCGGCGGATGCAGGGCCGGGAGAACGCCCGGAAGCTGCACCGCGAGCTGGGCGACCTGATGATCGACAACGTGACGATCGTGCGGACCAACGCGAACCTCGACCGGACCGACGACGCGATCTCCGGCTTCATGGAGCGCTGGCAGGAGATCGGCGTCACCGACACCGGCGACTGGTCCAACCAGGAGCTGCCCTTCGTCAACCAGCTCGACAACATGCTGCAGCTGGCGCGGCTGATCACCCGCGGCGCCCGGCTGCGGGACGAGTCGCGCGGCGCGCACTACAAGCCGGAGTTCCCGGCGCGCGACGACGCAAACTGGCTCAAGTCGACGATCGCGACCCACACCCCGCGCGGGCCGGAGTTCAGCTTCGAGGAGATCGACACCTCGTTGCTGAAGCCGGTGGCCCGCAAGTACGACTGACGGCCGGAAGGGACGAGCGCATGCGCCGCGAGATCGTGCTGAAGATCCGGAGACAGGAACGCCCGGGGGCGCCCGCCGCCTGGCAGGAGTTCCGTCTCCCCTACCGGCCCCGCCTCAACCTGATCGCCTGCCTGCAGGAGATCGCGCGCCAGCCGGTCGACGCCGCGGGCCAGGCCGTGACCCCGATCGCCTACGAGTCGGCCTGCCTCGAGGAGGTCTGCGGCTCGTGTTCGATGCGGGTGAACGGCGTGCCGATGCAGGCCTGCTCGACCCTCGTCGACAACCTGCCCGACGGGACGATCACGCTCGAGCCGCTCTCCAAGTTCCCGCTGGTGCGCGACCTGGTCGTCGACCGGGCGCCGATGTTCGAGGGGCTCAAGCGCGTCCGGGGCTGGATCCCGATCGAGGGGACCTACGACCTGGGGCCGGCCCCGCGGCGGGCGCCGGCCGAGCAGGCCGAGGCCTACGACTACAGCCGCTGCATGACCTGCGGCTGCTGCATGGAGGCCTGCCCCAATTTCAGCGGCCACGAGCCGGAGCGCTTCGTCGGCCCGGCGCCCCTCGGTCAGGCGTATTATTTCCTGCTCAACCCGACCGGTCGGATGGAGGAGGGCGAGCGCCTCGAGGCGCTGATGGGGCGCGGCGGGATCACGGCCTGCGGCAACGCGCAGAACTGCGCCGCCGTCTGCCCCAAGGAGATCCCGCTGACCGACGCCATCGCCCGGCTCAACCGGCAGGTCAACCGGCGCTGGATGGCCCGGCTGTTCGGCGGCTGACGGGACCGGAAGACGACGCGAGCCCCTGCGAGGCGTGATGACCGAGCTGTCCGAACCCGAACGACCCGCCCTGGCCCCGGCCCAGGAGATCCCGGTCGCCTTCGCTCCCGAGCGCCTCGACCCGGACGCGGTGCGGATCGTCGAGCGCCTGGCCGACGCCGGCTTCGAAGCCTACCTGGTCGGCGGCTGCGTGCGCGACCTGCTCTTCGGGCTGCGCCCGAAGGACTTCGACATCGCGACCTCGGCGCACCCCAACGAGGTCCGGCGGCTGTTCCGCAACTGCCGGATCATCGGCCGGCGGTTCCGGCTGGCGCACCTCCACTTCCGCGACAAGATCGTGGAGGTCGCGACCTTCCGCGCCGGCGCCGCCGAGCCGTCCGAGGAGAACGGCGACCGCCTGATCCGCGAGGACAACGTCTTCGGCACCGCGGCGGAGGACGCGTTCCGGCGCGATTTCACCTGGAACGCGCTCTTCTACGACGTCCGCCGCCGGGTGATCCTGGACTTCGTGGGCGGGGTGTCCGACGTCGAGCGGCGGGTGCTGCGCACGATCGGCGACCCCGACGTGAGGATGGCGGAGGACCCGATCCGCATCCTGCGCGCGCTGCGCCTGGCGGCGCGGCTGGGGCTGACGGTCGACCCCGCCACCTGGGACGCGATCGTCGCGCGCCGGGGCGACATCCTGCGCGCCGCGGCGCCGCGGGTCCTCGAGGACCTGCTCCGGATGTTCCGCGGCGGGGCCGCGGCCCCGGCGTTCGACCTGATGCGCGCCAGCGGCGTGCTCGAGGTCGTCCTGCCGGAGCTGCACGAGCACCTCGAGCGCTCCGCCGCCGCGGGGCGCCCCGAGGAGCTGGAAGCCCTGCGGGCGGCGCTGCGCCAGACCGACCGCCTGACCCACGCCGGGCGCGCGCTGGGCACGCCGGTGCAGCTCTCGGTGCTGCTGGCCGGCGCGGCCATCGCCGCGATCGAGGCCGCGCGGGCCCGCAGCCCGCGCGGGTCCGCGGCCGACCCGGCACCGGCCGTGGTCGAGCTGCTGCGCGGGCTGTCGCTGCGGATCGCGCTCAGCCGCAAGGACGCCGAGCGGGTGCGACAGGTCCTGCTCACGCTCGACCGGCTCGCCCCGCACCCCGGCCGGCGCAAGGCGTCGACCGTGGCCCTGGTGCGGCGCCACTACTTCCCCGAGACGCTCGACCTGTTCGAGATCCACGCCCGCGCCACCGGTGACGCGCTCGACGAAGCCGCGGAGTGGCGCCGCCGGCTGGCCGAGGCCGCGCCCCTGGGCCCGGTCCCGGAGCCCGGCGCGCGCGATCACGGCGCGGGGCGCGGCGGGCGCGCGCGGAGCGGACGGGCGGGACGACGCCGCGGCGGACGGCGCCGCGGCTAGGAAGGCGGGGACGGCGGCCGTCCTCCCCTACCAGGTCAGTCCCAGCTCGATCAGCGTCGCCGCCGCGGCCCCCGTCCCCCCCTTGCCCCAGAACGCGTGGTCCGCGCTGGCGAAGGCCGGCCCGGCGATGTCGAGGTGGACCCAGGGCTGCGTCCGCTCGACGAACTCGCGCAGGAACAGCCCGGCGGTCAGCGCCCCGCCCCATCGCCCGCCGGTGTTCCGGATGTCGGCGACGTCGCTCTTGAGCTGCTCGAGGTACTCGTCGTAGAGCGGCAGCGGCCACATCTTCTCGCCGCTGGCCCGCGCCGCGGCGAGCACGCGGTCGATCAGCGCCTGGTCGTTCCCCATCACGCCCGAGGCCATCGGCCCGAGCGCGACCACGCAGGCCCCCGTCAGCGTCGCTACGTCGACGATCGCGTCGGGGCGGACCTTGGTTCTCACGTAGTCGAGCGCGTCGGCCAGCACCAGCCGCCCCTCGGCGTCCGTGTTGTTGATCTCGACCGTCTTCCCGCGCCGGGTGGTGAGCACGTCCCCCGGCTTGTAGGCCCGGCCCGAGACGAGGTTCTCGACCAGCCCCATCACGGCGTGGACCTCGACCGGCGCCCCCAGCCGCGCCAACGCGACGGTCGCCGCCAGGACCGCGGCGGCGCCCGACATGTCGCACTTCATGTCGAGCATGCCGTCGGCGGTCTTGAGGTCGTAGCCGCCGGAGTCGAAGGTCACCCCCTTGCCGACCAGCGCCAGCTTCGCCTTGGCACGCCGCGGTCGGTACACGAGGTGAACGAGGCGCGGCGGCTGGTCGCTCCCCTGCGCCACGGCCAGCAGCGCGCC
>CAYZDB010000290.1:0-4146 GCA_964476985.1 uncultured Acidobacteriota bacterium
GAACGCGCGCTCGAGCTGGGGGCCGACAGCCCGCAGCTGCGCGCCGGGTTGGCCGAGGCGCGGCGCCGGACCGGCGGCTAGGTCGAGCGGCCCGCACTCAGCGCAGCCGGTCGCGGAGCGCGAGCCCGGGCCGGAACGCCACGGCGCGCCGCGCGTCCACGGTGCGGGACGCGCCGGTGCGCGGGTCCCGGATCGCCCGCGGCGCGCGCTGGCGCACCACGAACGTGCCGAAGCCGGAGACCGCGACCCGTTCCCCGCGGTCGAGCGCGTCGGCGATCAGCCCGTCGTCCCCCGTCGATCCGAAGAGCGCCTTGACGGTCCGGCGCGCGACCGCCTCGGGCAGGCCGGTTCGCGCGGCGAGCCCCTCGATCAGTTCCTGTCGGTTCATCCCGGTCCCCCGGCGCGCCGCACCGCGCCCGATCGAGTTGTACCGCGAGCGCCGCCGCCCGGCCCGCCCCGGATGCGGCCGGCGCGCATCCGAGTTGCACCGCCGGGAGAGGGGGGCGCGATAATGGCCGCGGCGCACCCGCGCCCGGAGGCCCGCCGTGGAGAACAAGGTCGTCGCCCACACGCTCGACGGTCAGGTGCACAAGGGGATCACGCACGACTTCGATCCCGGCGCGGAGTACTTCCACCTGCTGCCGGCCGAGGGGGGCGGCGTGCCGGTCCGGCTGCGGCTGCGCGACCTGAAGGCGCTGTTCTACGTCAAGGACTACTTCGGCAACCGCGACTACAAGCCGCCGCTCGGTTTCGGCGCCACGGCCGGGCGCGGGCGGCGCTGCGTCGTGACCTTCCTCGACGGCGAGGTCATCTTCGGCAGCACACCGGACTACGTGGAAGGCGCGGCCGGGTTTTCGCTCTTCCCGTCCGACCCCGAGGACAACAACGTCCGGCTGTTCGTCGCCCAGCGCGCGGTCCGCGAGATCCGCTTCCCGTAGCCGCGGGCGGCGCTACAGGCAGCGGGCGGTCACGCCGCCGTCGACCGGCAGGATCGCCCCGGTGACGTAGCTGGCCTGCTCGGAGCAGAGGAACGCGACCGGCGCGGCGATCTCCTCCGGCGCCGCGAGCCGGCCCATCGGGACCATCGCCTCGAGCGCGCGGACCCGGTCCGGCGTCGCGGCCAGTTCCTCGATCCGCGCGGTCCGCGTCATGCCCGGGCAGACGGCGTTGACGGTGATCCCGTGGACCGCGTTCTCGCGCGCCAGGTCGGCGATCAGCCCGGCGACCGCCGGGCGCAGCGCGTTGCTGGTCGCGAGCCCGCCGATCGGCTGGCGCGCGGTCAGCGACAGCACGTGGACGATCCGGCCGAAGCGCAGGGTGCGCATCCGCGGCAGGACCGCGCGCGAGAGCCGGACCGCGGGCCAGAGCACGCTGTCGATCGCCTCCCGCCAGGCCGGCTCGTCGAGCGCGTCGAAGTTGCCTGGCGGCGGGCCGCCGACGTTGGCGACCAGCAGCTCGACCGGCCCCAGCTCGCGCGCCACCTCGGAGACCGCGCGGAACGGCACCTCCGGGTCGGTCAGGTCGCCGGGCACCGCCAGCACCGGGCGGCCGCAGTCCTCCGCGATCTGCCGCGCCGCGCCCGCCAGCCGCTCGCCGTCGCGCGAGAGGATCGCGACCCGCGCCCCCGCCCGCGCCAGGGCGCGGGCGCACGCGAACCCGATCCCGGTGCTGGCCGCCGTCACGAGCGCCACGCGCCCCGGGATCGCGAACATCGCCTCGTCGATCATCGCGTCGCCTCTCCCCGCATCAGCCGCAGCGCGGCGCGGACCAGGATCTCGACCCCCGACGGCAGGACCTCGTCGGCCACGCGGAACCGGGGGTTGTGGTGCGGGTGGACCGCCCCCTGGGCCTCGTCGCGCATCCCGAGCAGCATGAAGGCCCCGGGCCGCTGCTGCAGGTAGATCGCGAAGTCCTCGGCCGCCATCGTCGGCGGCCCCTCGCGCACCTCGCTCTCGCCCAGCACCGAGCGCGCCGACTCGCGCAGCACGCGGGCGACCCTCGGGTCGTTCACCGTCGGCGGGTAGCCGGTCCCGAAGTCGACCTCGACCGAGACGCCGTGGCCCAGCGCGATCGCCTGCGCCAACTCGCCGATCCGGTGCAGGATGCGGCCGCGCACCGCGCCGTCCGGGGCGCGGAAGGTGCCGTGCAGCTCGCCGCGCTCGGGAAGGACGTTGCAGGCGTGCCCGGCCGCGATCTTCCCGACCGACAGCACCGCCGGCTTGAGCGGGTCGATCTCGCGCGCCACGACCTGCTGCAGCGTGACCACCAGGTGCGAGAGCGCCAGCACGACGTCGTTCGCCTCGTGCGGCAGCGCGCCGTGGCCCCCCTTGCCCGCGACGTAGACGTGGAACTCGTCCGACGAGGCCATCACGTGGCCGTCGGGGACGATCGCCAGCCCGCGCGGCAGGAAGCTCCAGAGGTGCAGCCCCAGGATGTAGTCGACCGACCAGGCGTCGAGCACCCCTTCCTCGACGACGCGCGCGGCGCCCGGGCCGTTCTCCTCGGCCGGCTGGAACAGCAGCACGATCCGGCCGGGGAGCGGCCCCGCGCCGGCCGCCCGGGCCCGCGCGACCGACTCGGCCACGCCGAGCAGGATCGCCATGTGCCCGTCGTGGCCGCAGGCGTGCATGAAGCCGGGCCGGCGCGAGCGCGGCGCGTGGGCCGGGTCCTCGTCGATCGGCAACCCGTCCATGTCGGAGCGCAGCATCACGGTCGGTCCCGGCCCTCCGCCGGGGAGCTCGGCCACGAGCCCGGTGCCGGCGATGCCGGTCCGGGCCTCGATCCCGCCGGCCGCGAGCGCCTGCTGGAGGTAGCGCGCGGTCTCGTGCTCTTCGAAGCCGCGCTCGGGGATCTCGTGCAGGGCGTGACGGTGGCGGACCACCGCCTCCGCCGCGGCGCGCGCGCCGGCGGCGAGCTGCTCGTCGAGCGGAAAGGGGCCGCCCGGGGCGTCGATTCGGCTCATCGGTCGTCCGCCGTCAGGGAGCGCGCAGGCCGACGTCGACCCGCTCGCTCACGCTGCGCGGCGGGCTCAGCGCGCGGCCCGCGGTCATGCCGATGCTCTTCGAGAAGACGATCGCGCGCCCGGCCGCCTTGCGCGTCGCGCCGTAGTCGATCGTCCGCTTCATGAACTCCCGGGACGCGACCGGAGTGTCGGGGTCCTTGCGGGTGTCGAGCTCCCACTGCCCTTCCCAGACCCTGCGCGGGCGCGCAAGGTCGTCGAAGACCCAGATCTCGCCCCAGCGGTCGACCTTCTCGGCGCTGAGTGAGCGGTCCCAGGTCAGGATCAGCTCGTTGCGCCGGTCGCCGTCGATGTCGAGCGCCTGGAGGTCGCCCCCGTGTGCGGGGCGCCCGGTCACGGCGACCAGGTGACGCGACCAGAGCAGCGCCCCCTTGTCGGCCGGCGCCTTCCCCTCGATCACCCCGACGATCACCTCGGTCCCCTTGGCCGGGTCCTTCTCGCGGGTGATCGCGGTCACGATCACCAGCGTCTCCGGCACGCCGTCGCCATCGAGATCGGCGCTGCTGCGGGTGTAGTTCATCCGGGCCGCGACCGGGACCTGGCGCGGGTCGGGCGGGACGGTGGCGACCCCCTCGACGGCGAGGGCGATCGCCTGGCCCGCGAGCAGGAGCGCGAGCAGCCGAGGGACGACGGAGCGTATCGGACTCATCCGGCCTCCCCGCCGCCTGGCGCGGCGACGGACGGAAGAGGATAACCCCTCGGCCCGCGGGCGCGGGCAGGAGCCCGCCGCGGGCGGGCGCTCAGGACCCGGTCGGGGCCGAGGGCGCGACGCCCGCCGCGGGTGCGGATGCCGGCGCCGGCGTGACCTGCAGCCGGACCGGGATCTCGAGGCGGGGCACCTTGGGGTGGCTGGTGTTCACGATCAGCCGGCCGAGGTGGATCCCGGGGGTGAGAGCGGCGCCGCGGAGCGCGAGCTCGAGCGGGTGGACGCCGGCCGGGCCCGAGTTGAGCGACCGGACGGAGGCCCCGGGCAGGTCCCCTTCGACCGCCAGCCCCGTGACCTCGAACTGCTGCGCCCCGCTGGCCCGCAGGTCCACGCGGCCGTAGGCCGCGGAGGCGCCGCCCTGGGCGACGATCGAGAGGGTCGGGGGGTACGGCTCGAGCGGCGCGGCGACCCGGATCCAGAG
>CAYZDB010000291.1:0-3822 GCA_964476985.1 uncultured Acidobacteriota bacterium
CAGGTCGCGGCCCAGGGGTAGGCCGGGGCGAGGTAGATCCCGCGCTTGCCCGCGGGGATCGAGAAGAACAGGACCGTGAAGAGGCAGGCCCCGGCCAGCAGCCAGGTGAACGGGCGCGGCCGCGCGTCGCGGCGGCCGCGCGCGAACAGCCCGAGCAGCGCCGCCGGCAGCAGCAGCACCGTCGGCTGGAAGTCGTACCAGGGGACGGCGAGGAAGTACCAGAACGGCTGCTCGTGGTGCCACGACTCCGCGTAGCGCACGACCGTCTGGCGGAACAGGATCTCGGACAGCCAGGCCTGCTGCCCCGAGGTGAAGGCGTGGATCGCCGCGGGGACCAGCCAGGCCCCGACGACGGCCGCGTAGGCCGCCCAGGGCGCCCAGTGCCGCAACGCGCGCCACGGGACCGGGCGCCGGGCGAGCCAGGCCCCGAGCAGCAGGCCGCCGGCCGGCACGATCAGCCCGACCGGCCCCTTGGCCAGCGTGGCCAGCCCGAAGAGCGCGAAGGCCCAGGTCACGTCGCGCGGCCGCTGCCCGCCCCCGGGGTGCAGGCCGGTCCCGCGCAGCAGCAGGAAGAAGCCCCAGGTCGTCCCGGCGGTCAGCAGCATGTCGAGCTGGCCGCGGGTCGCGAGCGTCAGGAAGGTGTAGGAGACGGCCAGCAGGCCGGCCGCGATGACCGGGGCCTGGCGGTCCTGCCGGCCCGAGAGCAGCCAGGCGGTGGCCGCCGTCCCGGCCACGGCCAGCAGGGCGGCGAGCAGCGACGGGAGGACCGCCGCCGGCTGGCCGACCCCCCCGGTCAGGGCCGAGGCCGCGGCGATCGACCAGAACATCAGGGGGGGCTTGTCGCCGTAGATCCGGCCGTTGACGTGGGGGATCAGCCACTCCCCGGTCTCCAGCATCTCCCGGGCGACCAGGGCGTACTTGGGCTCGTCCGGGGCCCACAGGTCGCGCAGGCCGAGCGACAGCCCGCCCACGATCGCCAGGGCCACCAGGACGGCCGCCACGCCCCCCCGGGGGAAGCCGCGAGCCGGTTCGTGCATGTGCGGGAGCATACGGCCTTGACGCCTCCGGGGCGGGGACCCAGCTTTTCCCGGGAGAGGGCGACGCCCGCTCGCGGAGGAGCACGTGGAGACCGATCGCAGTCCCCAGGACAGTGCCGGGACCGCCACCCCGGAGCGCGAGTCGTCGCTGCGCGAGATGCGCACCGTGCGCGGGCTGCGCGTCGACCGGATCCGGAACGCCGTCGAGGTGCTGGCGTGCCGGATGCTCGAGCGCAAGCTCGAGTCGGTCCCCGAGATCTGCCAGTGCCAGCAGTGCGTCGAGGACATGTACTGCCTGGCCCTCAACCGCGTGCCGTCGCTCTACTACCACAGCGCGTCGAGCTTCGCGCGGCGGCTCGAGGACCAGGGGCCGCCGAACGACATCCTCGAGTCGCTGGGCCGGGCGATCGACCACGCGATCATGCGCGTGGGCGACAACCCCTCGCACGAGTCGTAGCGCCCGCCGCGCGGCCGGGCAGCGGGGATTGGGTATCCTCTGCCCGATGAAGCGCAGCCGCGACCCCGCCGAGATCGCGACCTACCTCGCCGACGAGAGCCGGATGACCGGCGGCTCCGCGAGCGAGGTCGCCTGGCCGGCGTCGCCCGAGGAGGCGGCCGAGCTGCTGCGCGAGTGCGCGGCGTCGGGAACGCCGGTCACGGTCTCGGGCGCCGGCACCGGCGTCACCGGCGGCCGCGTCCCGCAGGGCGGCCTCGTGCTGGCGCTCGACCGGATGAACCGGGTCCTCGAGCTCGGCGGGAGCCGCATCCGGGTGCAGGCCGGGACGCTGCTCTCGACCGTCTTCGACGCCACCGCGGCCGCGGGGCTGTGGTACCCGCCCGATCCCACCGAGTGGGGCTGCTCGATCGGCGGGACCGTCGCCACCAACGCCTCCGGGGCGCGGACCTTCCGCTTCGGCCCGACGCGGCGCTGGGTCGAGCGGCTGCGGGTCGCGCTGGCCGACGGGACGCTGCTCGACCTGCCGCGCGGGGCGGTCCGGGCCGCGGGCGGACGGTTCCAGGTCCCGCGCCCCGGACGGGACCCGCTGGTCGTCCCCGCGCCGGACTGGATGCTGCCGCGCACGACCAAGCACGCGGCCGGCTACTACAGCGCGCCGGAGATGGACCTGGTCGACCTGTTCGTCGGGTCGGAAGGGACGCTGGGCGCCGTGCTCGAGGCCGAGCTGCGGCTGATCCCGGCCCCCGAGGGGTTTCTCGCGGGGATCTTCTTCTTCGACGCCGAGGAAGGGGCGCTGGCCTTCGTCGACGCCGCGCGCGCACCCGGCGCCGCGGTGGCCGCGCTGTCGCTCGAGTTCTTCGACGCGCAGGCGCTCGACCTGCTGCGCGAGAAGGGGGTCGCGCTGCCCGGCCCGGCCCGGGCCGCGATCTTCTGGGAGCAGGCGCTGGGCGGGGAGGCCCTCCCCGCGGCCGACGCCGGCGCCGCGCTCGACGCCTGGCTCGCGCTGGGCGCCGCGGCCGGGGCCCGCGACGACTCGTGGGTCGCCGAGGGGCCGCGCGACCACCGGCAGTTCCGCGACTTCCGCCACGAGGTCCCGGCCTCGATCAACGAGAAGCTCGCGCGCCGCGGCGTCGCCAAGGTGAGCACCGACACCGCCGTTCCGCGCGGGCAGGTGCGCGCCCTGCTGCGCCGCACGCGCGAGGAGCTGGCGCGCGAGTCGCTCGAGCACGCGATCTTCGGCCACGTCGGCGACGACCACCTGCACGTCAACATCCTGGCCCGCGACCCGGGGGAGTACGCGGCGGCGCGCGCCGCCTACGGCCGGTTGGTCGCGATCGCGGTCGAGATGGGGGGGACGACCTCGGCCGAGCACGGCCTCGGCAAGCTGAAGGCGGGCGACCTGGCGCGGCTCTACCCGCCCGCGGTGCTGGACAAGATGCGCGCGATCCGGCGCGCGCTCGACCCGGCCGGGATCCTCGGCTGCGGCACCCTGCTGTAGGGGCCGGCGGAGGTTCGTGGCGCGGAAGCGGGCGTCAGGCGAACGGCGCCGGGTCGCCGGCCCCCTCGCGGATCAGCTCGACGCCCCCTTCCGCCAGTTCCACGACCGTCGACGGCTCGACGCCGCCCCAGCCACCGTCCAGGAACAGGTCGACGGCGTGTCCGACGCGCGACTCGATCTCGTCCGGGTCGGCCAGCGGCAGGTCGTCGCCCGGCAGTCGGACCGTGGTCGCCAGCAGCGCCCCGCCGGCGGCGGCGGCGACCGCGCGGCAGACGGCGTTGTCCGGCACCCGCAACCCGATCGTCTTGCGCTTGGCCAGCAGGATCCGCGGCACCTCGCGCGTCGCCGGCAGGACGAAGGTGTAGGGGCCCGGCAGGTAGCGCTTCAGGATCCGGTAGGCGTGGGTGTCGACCAGCGCGTAGGTCGCGACGTCCGACAGGTCGGGGACGATCAGCGAGAAGAGCTTCTTGTCGGGGTTCATCGCCTTGAGCTGCGCGATCCGGTCCAGCGCCTGGCGCGAGCCGGGCAGCGCGACGAAGGCGTAGCAGGTGTCGGTCGGGATCACGATCACGCCGTGGTCGACGAGCACGCGCCCGGCCCGCTCGACCAGCCGCACCTGCGGCGTGACCGGGTGGATCTCGAAGCGCTGGCCGCCGCGGGTCACGGGTCCCTCACGCCCCCAGCTCGACCGGCTCGACCGAGAAACGGCCGTCGCCGTCGCGCACGACGCGCCCGGCCGCGACCACCGGGTCGTGCGTGAAGACCAGCGTGCCGTTCCGCCGCACGAGGTCCTCGAGCAGCGCGCGCTTCTCGTCGATGACCAGCTCGGG
>CAYZDB010000291.1:3832-4134 GCA_964476985.1 uncultured Acidobacteriota bacterium
AAGCGCCCCTTGTCGTCCTTGCTGATGCGCGCCGCCGCCGTCGTGGGGTCGTGGGTGAAGAACGCCCACTCGCCCCCGTGCGCCATGCGGCCGAGCAGCTCTGTCTTCTCGTCGATGACCAGCTCGGGGAAGCGGTCGTAGCCCATCGTGATCGGCAGGTGGACCCAGGCCGCGCCCGGGATCAGGTCGCCCGGGTAGACGACCGGGCCGGCGGCGGTCGCGATCTCGCTGACCAGCAGCCCCGGCGTGTGGCCGTCGGAGCGGTGGAAGCGGTAGTCCGGGCCCAGCGTGTCGCTCTGCCC
>CAYZDB010000292.1:0-4130 GCA_964476985.1 uncultured Acidobacteriota bacterium
CGATCCCGGGGGTGCGCCCCGCGGCGGAAGCGCTTCCGCGAACAGCGCCCCCGCCCGCTCCGCCGCCCCCGCTCCGCCCGCTCCCCCCGCCGCCACCCGCCGCTCCCGCACAGGGGCTGGAGGAGCGGCTCGGCACGCGCCTGTTCACCTGGCTCGGCTCGATCGCGCTCTTCCTGGCCGGCGCCTACCTGGTGAAGTTCACCTTCGACCGCGGCCTGCTCGGCCCGACCGCGCGCGTCGTGCTGGGTCTGGTCTTCGGCGTCGCCCTGCTCGCCGGCGGCGAGCTGCTGCGGCGCCGCTCGGCGCTGGTCGCGACCGGCCTGTCGGCCGCCGGGATCGCCGACCTCTACGCGTCGCTGTACGCCGGGACCTCGCTCTACCACCTGGTGCCGGCGCCGGTCGGCTTCGCGCTCATGGCGCTGGTGACGGCGACGGCGGTCCTGCTGTCGCTGCGGCACGGGGTGCTGATCGCGGTGATCGGGCTGATCGGCGGCTTCCTCACGCCCGCGCTGGTGGGCGAGACCGAGCCCAGCGCGGCGATGCTGTTCCTCTACCTCTTCCTGCTGCAGGCCGGCCTCGTCGCGGCTGCGCGGCCGCGGCGCTGGTGGGGGCTGGCGCTGGCGACGGTCGGCGGCGGCGCGCTCTGGGCCGCGGCCTGGCTCGCGTGGTGGTTCCGGCCCGGCGACGAGATCGTGCTGGGGCTGTTCGTGCTGGCCTCGGCCGCGCTCTTCGGCGTGGCCGCCACGCTGCGCACCGACTGGCGCGAGCCGCAGGCGGGAAACGCGATCGTCGTGTCGTCCGCGCTCTCCAGCCTGGCGCTGCTGGCCGTCACCGTGGTCGTCGGCGACTACGGCGCGAGCGAGTGGCTGTTTCTGGGGCTGCTCGCCGCCGGCTGCCTGGCCGCGGCGCGGCTCCGCCCGGCGCTGCTGCCGCTGGCGGCCGTGGCCGCTGCGGTGGGACTGGTGCTGATCGCGCGCTGGGTCGGGGCGCCCGAGCCGCCGCCGATCCTGCGCTGGGCCGCGCTCGGCTACGGTGGGCTGATCGTCCTGGGATCGTACCTCGCGATGCGCGGCGCCCCCCGGGCCGACCTCTGGGCCGCGCTCTGCGCCGGCTCGGCCGTCGCCTACTTCGTCGCCGCGTGGAGCGCGCTGCGGCTCCCGACCGGGCTCGACCCGGCGGGCTTTCCGGCCTGGCGCGACATCCCGTGGGGGCCGCTGTCGATCGCGCTGGGCGCGCTGCTCGTCGGGCTCGCGGCGCCGTGGCTGAAGGGCCGCGGCGCGCGCCCGGGGGCGGAGGGGGTGCTCGGCGCGCTGGCCGCGGCCGCGGCCTTCTTCGCCGGCGCGGCGGTGCCGTTCGAGATCGGGCGCTTCTCGCTGACGGCCGCCTGGGCGATCGAGGCCGCGGCGCTGGCCTGGCTGGCCGGCCGGCTGGCGCTGCCCGTGCTGCGCCAGCTGGCGCTGGCGCTGGGCGCGATCGTGCTGGTCCGGCTGTTCGCCAACCCGGAGCTGCTGGGCTACGACACGGGCGGGACGCCGGTCTTCAACTGGATCCTGTTCGGCTACGGGGTGCCGCTCGCGGCCTTCGCGCTGGCGGCCTTCCTCTTCCGCCGCGACGGCGCGGAGCGGCCCGCGCTCGCCTTCGAGTGGGGGACGATCGCGCTGGCGCTGGGGCTCGCCGCGCTCGAGGTGCGGCACTACTTCCACTGGAGCCCCGCGGGGCCCGACGGCGCGACGGGCGAGTTCGGGCGCCTGCTCTCCGGCGGGGAGCCGTTCCTCTACGTCGCGGAGGCCGGCGCGATCGCCGTGCTCTGGCTCGCGCTCGGGCTGGGGCTCGCCGCGTGGAGCCGGCGCGCACCGCGGCCCGGCCGCGCGGACCAGGCGCGCGCCGTGCTGGCGCTGGGGATCGGCGCGGCCGTCGCGCTGCCGGGTGTCGCTGCCAACCCGCTGCTCCGTCCGCTCGAGGTCGGGGCCACGCCGGTGTTCAACACGCTGCTCTTCGCCTACGGCGTGACCTCGCTGTTCGTCGCGCTGGCGGGGCGCGCGCTGGCGCGGCTGGGGAACGAGACCGAGGCGCGGATCGCGGGCGCGGTGGCGCTGCTCGGCGCGTGGGCGCTGGTCACGCTCGAGGTGCGGCAGGCCTTCCACGGCTCGCGGCTGGTCCCGGGCGAGACCGGGAGCGCCGAGCTGTACTCCTACTCCGCGGCCTGGATCGTGCTGGGCGTGGCGCTGCTCGTCGCCGGGCTGGTCACGCGCAGCCTGACGCTGCGCTGGGCCTCGCTGGTCGTGATGCTGGCGGCGGTGCTGAAGGTCTTCCTGTGGGACCTGTCGGAGCTGCGGGACCTCTACCGCGTCTTCTCGCTGCTGGGGCTGGGGGCGAGCCTGTTGCTGCTGGCCTTCCTCTACCAGAAGGTCGTCTTCCGCCGGCCCGAGCCGCCGCCGCCGGGCGGCCCCGGGGAGGCAGCGTGAGCGCCCCGCGACGAGACACGCGCGCGCCGCGCGCCGCGACGCTCACCGCGGCACTCGCCGCGATGTGCGGCGCCGCGCTGGCCGCGGCGCCCGGCACGGCGACGGTCGAGGTCCGCGAGCTGGAGGTCCCCGGCCCCGGCTGGGTCCGGGTGGCGCTGGACGGCGAGACGCAGGCGGCGATCCCGCCGGGCGGCGGGCTCGCCGTGCTCGACCCGGACGGCCGCGCGGTCCCGTCGCGGTGGATGAGCGCGCCGCGCGGCACCCTCCCGATCGCGCTGGCGGCGACCGGGGAGACCGCGGACGGCTGGTCGGTCGACTTCGACACCGGTCCGCTGCCGCTCGCGTACGGGCGCCTCGTCGTCACGCCCACGCGCGAGACGGCCGCCGCGGTCCGCGTCTCCGGCAGCGACGACCGCGCGGCGTGGACCCCCCTCGGGAGCGGCTCGTTCGTGCGGCTCGGCGACGAGGCCGGCCTGGCCCGCACGGCGCTCGACCTGCCGCCGTCGTCGTTCCGCTACCTGCGCCTGGAGTGGCCGCGGTCCGCCGGGTTCCCGGCGCTGGAGGGGGCGGCGGTGGTGCTGCGCGAGGGGACCCTCCCCGGCGCGCCGTCGCTGGCCGCGCCGGTCCGGCCCGCGTCCGAACCGGGGTCGTGGCGCGTCGAGCTGCCCGCCGCCGGGCTGCGAGGCGTGCGGCTCGCGCTGCGCGGCACCGGCCTCGAGCGCGCACCGCTGCGGCTGCTCGCGGCGCGCGACGGGCGGTGGGAGCCGCTCGCCGACGTCGCCGCGTGCGCGGCCCCGTGCGCGATCGCGCTGGGCGGCGCACCGCTCCCGTCGGCGGTGCTTCGGATCGAGGGCGAGGCCGGAGGCGGGCTCGCGATCGACGGGGCGGCACTCGAGCTGGAGCCGGCCTGGCTTCTCTTCGAAGCGGGCTCGCGCGGCAGCTACCGCCTCGTGCCGTCGGCCAGCGAGGACGCCGGGCCGCCCCCCGGCCCGATCGAGGGCCCCGTGGCTGCGGTCGCCCCCGGGGCCCGGCTCGAAGCGGCGCTCCCTCCGCTCGACGCCGACGCGACCGAACTCGCGCCGGCGGGACGGATGCCGCGCGGCTGGCTGTCGTGGCCGCTGGTCGTGCCGCCGGGCCTCGCGCCCGGCGACGTCGTGCGGGTCGAGATCAACGACGCGCTGCTCGCCCAGCCGGGCGTCCTGGCCGACGGCCTGCGGCCGATGGTCGGCGACCGGGTCGTGCCCTTCGTGCTCGACACGGCGGCCGAGCCCGAGCCCGGGGCCGCGGTGGCCGCGACGGGAGGCCGCGTCACGCTGCCGGTCGGCCCCGCGGACCGCGGCGGGGTGCAGGTCGAGCTGCGCGCCGCGCCGGGGGTGCGCTGCGAGGGCGAGATCGACGCGAGCTGGGTCCGACAGCCGCGCCCGGGCGTGCTCGATCGCGGCCCGGCCGGCACCGGCGCGTGGACCCGCGGCACCGCCGGCGCGGGGCCCTGCCTCGCGTTCGTCGCGCTCGAGCTGCCGGAGTTCGCGACGGCCGTCGAACTGGCGCCGCGCCCCGGCGCCGCGCCGCCGGCCGCCGCGCGGAGCTGGCGCGCGCGCCGCGCCGTGCGGTTCGCCTGGCCCGACCTCGCGCCGCGGCCCGAGGGGGACCGGGTGGTGCGGCTGG
>CAYZDB010000293.1:0-4098 GCA_964476985.1 uncultured Acidobacteriota bacterium
GGCTCGCTGCGCTGCGACTGCCGCGACCAGCTCGAGGCCGCGCTGCGGCGGATCGGCGAGCTGCCGCACGGGATCGTGCTCTACATGCGGCAGGAGGGGCGCGGAATCGGCCTGATCAACAAGGTCCGGGCCTACGCGCTGCAGGACCGGGGGCTCGACACGGTCGAGGCCAACCTGGCTCTGGGCTTCCGCGACGACGAGCGCGACTACGCGATCGCCGCCCACATGATCGACAGCCTCGGCGTGAAGTCGATCCGGCTGATGACCAACAACCCGCAGAAGGTCCAGCAGCTCCAGCAGTACGGGATCGAGGTCGGCGGGCGGGACCCGCACATCCTCCCGCCCAACCCGCACAACCTCTTCTACCTCCAGACCAAGGCCAACCGCTCCGGCCACTTCATCGATTTCGCGGGCAAGCCGCACCTGGCGGAGCAGGGGGACTGGGTGCGGGTCGAGGGGATGCCGGAGCGGATCCCCGAAGAGGAGTAGGGGCCGGCCTCCGTGCCGGCCCGAACGGCGCCCGCCGCGACCGGCGGGCCGCCACGGAGCGCGGCCCCTGCGGGCCGCGCCCGGAAGCGACGCGGGCCGCCGCGGACGGCGGCCCCTACGGGTTGAGCTGCGCCAGGATCTCCGGGTTCTCCTCTTCCATCGCCAGCAGCGAGTGGCACTGCGTGCAGTCCTGCTCGATCTTCCGGCCGCTCGCCGACTTCAGCTCGTCGTCGTGGCAGCGGAAGCAGCCCGGGAAGTCCTGGTGGCCGATGTGGTTGGGGTAGGTTCCCCACTTGATGTTCATCGACGGGAAGACGTTGACGGTGTAGATGGTCCCCAGTTCCTTCCCCGCCGCCTCGACCTGCGCCGCCTTCGACCGCGCGACCTCGGGATAGCTCGCGGCGTAGAACGCGGCGATCTGCTGGGCGATCCCCTTCGTCGCCGCCTCGTGCGAGGGGTAGTCGACCTGCAGCGCCTTCATCCCCTCGCGCTTGATGAAGGGCAGCGAGCGGTCGATCTTGCCGACCTCGAGCGCGGCGTCGAGCTCGGTCTGGGGCAGGCGGTAGATGTGGGTCGGCCGGTTGTGGCAGTCCACGCAGTCCATCGTGCGCCACTCGGTCTTCTCGCCGGCCTCCGGTTTCTTCTCCCGGGCGTACTTCTCGATCGAGCCGTCGGCGCGCTTCAGTTCGACCTCGTAGATGTTCTCGCGCGATTCGTTCGAGAGGTAGCGGATCTGGATGTTGCGGTCGATGTGCCAGTGGATCCCCTGCGAGATCGACCCGGCAACCCCGTCCTGGCGCTTGAGTCCGCCGACCTTGACCAGCAGGACCGACTTCTTCTCGGTATTGGCCTCGTCCTCGTCGTAGTGGGTGCGGACGCGCAGCCGGTCGCCGACGAACTTCTCCGGCCAGTGGCACTGCTCGCAGGTCTCGCGGGCCGGGCGCAGGTTGTGGACCGGGGTCGGGATCGGCCGGGGGTAGAGGTTGAGGTTGACCGACACCACCTGCCAGGCGCCGGAGAGCTTCGACTTGACGAACCAGTCGGCGCCGGGGCCGATGTGACAGTCCACGCAGTGGACGCGCGCGTGGGGCGAGCGGGTGTAGGCCGTGAACTCGGGGTCCATCACCGAGTGGCAGGCCTGCCCGCAGAACGGGGTCGAATCGAGGACCTCGACCCCCTTGTAGGTGACGAGGCCGAGGATCAGGAGGTTGGCCACCGTCAGTCCGAGGAAGGTGAGGAAGTACTCGCGCGTGCGCGGCACGTTGAAGTCGATGACGGGGAGCTGTTTCACCGGCGCGCCGCCGGCCGCGGCGACCGCTTCCCGGTGGCGCTGCATGCGCACGCCGATCGGGATCAGGATCAGCCCGAGGATGAAGAACCCGGGCAGCACGAGGTAGGCGAGGATGCCGCTGTAGGGGCCGCCTTCGAAGCCGACCATCTGGAGCAGGAAGACGCTGAGGATCAGGACCGCGGAGGCGGTCGTCAGCGCGGCCCCGGCGAGGCTCAGGGGGTGGCGCGTCATGTAGCCGAAGAACTTGTGCATCTGCATCGGAACTCTCCCGGAATGACTGGCTGATAAGTCTAACTGAAGTTAAGGCGAGTTCTAGTCTTATCGTTAAGATGTTGTCCTGTAATCACTTATCGTGCAGGCGGAAGAGTTTGTCGGTGCGGATCGACCGCCTGCCCGGCTACGGCCCCGTCCCTCCGCCGGCCCCGGCACAGCCGCCCATTCCCGGGGCGGACAGCGCGGCGGCCGGAACCTAAGTTCTTTCCGGAGAGGTGCCTTCGCGTCCTTCTGGACGGGGAGACGGGATGCAGGGAGCGGGGACCGTACTGGACCGGCCGGCGCCGGTCGCGCCACTCCGGCGCGACCGGATCGAGTTCGTGCCGGGGCTGGACCTGATCCGGCTGCTCGCGCGGGGCGGCTTCGCCGAGGTCTGGGAGGCCGAGCAGACCTCGCTGGGCCGGCGCGTGGCGGTCAAGATCCTGCGCCACGAGCACCTCGCGCAGCAGGAGATGGTCGCGTTCTTCGAGCAGGAAGCGCGCGTCCTGGCCCGCCTCAACCACCCCAACCTGGTCCACATCATCGACCGCGGCGCGACCCCGGCCGGCCCGTTCTTCGTGATGGAGTACGTCGAGGGGAAGACGCTGCAGGAGATGCTGACGGCCGGCGACCTGTCGCGCGACCGCGCGATCTGGATCCTGGTCCAGGCCTCGCGCGGCCTGGCCTACGCCCACCGCAACCGGGTCATCCACCGCGACATCAAGCCGGCCAACATCCTGGTCAGCCGCACCGGGCAGGTCAAGCTGTCGGACTTCGGGATCGCGGCCGTGCGGCGCGCGGCCGAAGGGCTCGACCTCGACACCGGACCCTCGCCCAAGACGGCGCTCGGAACGCGCGCCTTCATGGCGCCCGAGCAGCGCTCGGCCTTCGACTTCGTCGGCCCCGAGGCCGACGTCTACTCGCTGGGCGTGATCCTGCACCGGATCATCACCGGCAAGCTGCCTCCGGGGCCGGGCCTGCTGCTGCCCGGTGCCGACATCCCGGACCGGATCCGCCCGATCATCGAGAAGGCGCTCGCGGCCAACCCGACGGTGCGCTTCACCGACGCCGGGGACTTCCGCGAGGCGCTGATCAACGCGCTGGAAGGGCGCCACATCGACGACCGGGTGCGGCGCGGCGCGGCCTCCACGATCGACACCCCGGGCGGCTTCGAACTGCTCGACGTGATCCGCCAGGACGACCGCCGCTCGGTCTACCTGGTCCGCAAGGGCGGCCCCAGCGGCGAGAAGATCGTCGTCAAGCGCTACCAGAAGGACAACGAGGCGCTCCGGATCGCGCGCGCCATGATGCGCGTCGATCACCCGAACATCTGCAAGATCCACGTCGTCGGCGAGCGGGACGAAGCCTTCATCATGGTGATGGAGCACTGCGACGGCGGCGACCTGCGCGAGCGCCTGGTCCAGCCGCACCCGTGGCGCGAGGCCGTGCGGGTCGCGCGCGAGGTGGCGCAGGGGCTGGCCTTCGCCGAGCGGGCCGGGATCGTGCACGGCAACGTCCGGCCGTCGAACGTGATGTTCGGAACCGACGGCGGGGTCAAGGTCACCGACTTCGGCCTGCCGGAGCACTACTCCGGCGACGGCTCGACGCAGCGCAACTGGTACGCGGCGCCCGAGGGCGGCCGGTCGCACGCGGCCGACCTGTTCTCGCTGGGCGCGGTGATCTACGAGATGCTGTTCGCGGCCGCCCCGCCGGAGTCGGTCGAGGATGCGCTGGCCAACCTGCGCCGGAGGGTCGACCTGCCGCAGGGCTTCGTGCGGATCCTGGCGCGCCTGCTCGCGCCGCTGTCCGCGCGGTACGCCTCGGCCGAGGAAGTCGCGCGCGACCTCTCGCACCTGCTGCAGGAAGACCGGCGGCTGCAGGCCGAAGGCGCGGTGGGCGGGGCCGTCCCGGCGCCGCGGCCGGTCGCTCCGGCGCGCCCCGCGCGGCGCGCGCCCGCGCACGGGCCGGCGCTGCTCGGGCTCTCGGGCCTGGTCCTCGCCTGGCTGCTGCAGCAGTCGTTCTTCCAGGCCTTCCTGGTCGACGTCTTCGCCAACTGGTAGACGCGC